>CAZKNE010000361.1:0-2958 GCA_964554005.1 uncultured bacterium
GAAGTCGTAACAAGGTAGCTGTAGGAGAACCTGCGGCTGGATCACCTCCTTTCTATGGATGATTTGGGCTAACCTCTGACTGCGAGCCTGCACCCGCGGCTCCTATTCTTGTAATGTAGCACATATTTATTTCATTACCCCCCCTGGAAGGCCTGCGTTCCCCTCGCAGGCCTTCTGCTTTGTTGCGTGATCGGCCTGGCGTCTTGTCTTATCGGACGCTTGCATCACCTCTCAGATTGTCATATCCTTTGGGATGGTTTAGTGTGCCATAATCATGAATATGATATGAGCAGTCTGTAACGCGAGGATTGCTAGGTGTTTGAGAGCATAAGGGTAAGGAACTTCAGAAGCGTTGAAGATTCCGGTCTTCTGCGCTTGGCCGACCTCAACATCATCGTCGGACCAAATAACTCCGGAAAGTCATCCTGCCTCCTATACCCGATCTTGATGATCAAGAACACACTTGAGGATACAGATGAGACCAACACTCTTGTGACGACACGGCCTAACTTGGACCTTGGCAGTTACCTTGACTTGATACACACACACGATCCGAAGAGACCCTTGGGCCTGGATTTCGCGTTGAGTCCTGAAGTCCTTTCCAAGAGCCGATACCGATTGAGTTTGGGACAGGAAGAAGCGTCAGAGCTGGCGTTCTCTAATCCCATCTCCTTTTGTACTGAATTCATCTATGACAGAAGCACTAATCAGGTTAAGGTTCAACAGTTCGAGAATAGGGACAAACATGGGGCGGTCGACTTTGGGGGCACTCGAGACAGTGGCAAATGGGAAATCGAGATACGCCCTTCGTGGATGCAGCCCTATGTCGGTCCAGACTTCAGTCATTTTATCGCATATCCACAGTGGTCTGGCGAACCCCCAAAGGACATGGAACTGGTTCATAAGATCATTTCGGGCCTCATGCTCCACTCTGGCAGTTCTTCCGAGGTTGCTGAGGCGATGCACTTGGTCAAGTATGTGGCGCCCGTAAGGGTCCCTATACCCAGGTTTACGAGGATCGGGACGATGCCGTCGTCGGAGCTGGGCCCAGCGGGTGAGAATCTCATGCGAATCCTTTCCGAGGATAAGGCCACTGGAGCAGGCCTGATTGGGAAGCTGAGTTATTGGCTGGCGGCGCGCTTTCGTCTAATGCGTGACGTTCAGCTGATCTTCAGAGACGCTGACCGGACTTTTGTCTCGTTGATGGCCAAGCCACCTCGTCGGGACCTCCCCCAAGTGAACCTCGCAGACATGGGCACTGGCGTTTCTCAATTGGTACCAGTGATCGTGCAGACGATCTTGCTTCCCGAGAACGGATGTCTATTGGTCGAGCAGCCCGAGATACACCTCCATCCCCGAGCGCAAGCAGACCTGGCTGACCTCTTCATCGACGGCTTGAGCCAGCGGCGGCAGTTCATTATCGAGACCCACAGTGAACATCTGGTCCTTAGGGTCAGAAGGCGTATCGCAGAAGGGAAGCTCGATCATTCTAGAGTTCGGATCTTCTTCGTCCAGCTGCGGGCCGGCAAGACGCGCGTTCGCCAACTCAGACTTGACGAGCATGGACATTTCCCGAAGTGGCCAAAGAACTTCTTCGAAGAGGGATTCGAGGAGGCAATGGCAATTGCCGAAGCCCAGATCCGCTAGCTCTTCAGAAGAGCTTCTCGACCTCACCATAGACATGTGCGTGTTGGTATCAGCCTGGGAAACAGGCGACAGCGCCGGACAGAAGGAGCCTTGCAATGAATTGACGCGCAGAATTGTCGCGTGCAATAACCACCGGCTTGCTCTGGACGAGAAGAAGAAGATATATGAGCAATACAAGCGAATGTGCCCCGAGGATTCACATAGATGGCTGGCCCAACTTGCCAGCCAAGGCAAGATAGTTTGGAAAGATCCGTTGCCCTTGAAGAAAGCTACCGAGGAGGAACTCCGCAAGCATCGCTTCGGTGGCGGTGGCAGGGGCTACCAGGAGGACATCAAGTATGTCGAAGTCGCGAGAGCGACGACATGCCACATCTTGGTGAGCCACGACTCCCATTTCCTGGACGCGAGAGCCATCCTCAAGGCGAAACCAATAGGCGTTCAGATTCGTTCTCCCCAGGAGGCGCTCCACCTCCCATGTCTCTGAGGGTGCCAGAACCCCTTGACGATGAAAACCCCGGTAACGCCGGTTAGATTAGCGGAATGAGTTCGAGTAATGCCAAATTAAGGATAAGGAGGGAAATGACTGTGAGCGCATATCCGATGCGTTTCGGGGTGGGATTGTTTGCTTATGCTCTGCTGCTTCTGCTCGTTGTCGGGATGGCAACTCAAGATGCCTATCCAGCAATTAAAAAGGAGGGCGCGTCCGTGCTAAAGGGCGAGAGACTACTACGCGAGGCTTTGACCGAATCTCTGAAGGCGGAGGTGGAGCGCATCTGCAAGGAGATGTTCTGTGAGCCGCCGTCGGTCTCTGTGACCGCTGATCTTTCGGAGGCTCTGCGAGCGCTGCCTCAGCTCTCGACATCGCCCACAATTCGGCCGCATCCGCTGCCGCCTTTGGCAATCAAGGCCGATAAGTGGCCGCACCTTCTGACCATATTTGCCAAGTCCGGGCGTCGGATGAGGCGCATAGAAGCCAGCGTGGGCCTCTCTTCCGATGGCGACAAGATCAATGTTGGTTATGTGGATATTGCATCTCGCGCCGACTACGGCCGTCCCCAAATCGTCCCCGCGGACGCGGCGGTTAAGTTCTCGTTTCAGTTGTGCGGCGTTAAAGTCAAATGTGCTGAGGCCCGTGCATATCTGATCAATGCTGGCAAGAGACGAATAGGCGCCATCTACGAGGGTGATGGTGAATTGACGCTCAAGGCGACATGTGCCAGGTCGCGGAAGATGCTGGCCGACTTCGTCAGTCCTGACAACAAAACGATAGCCTTCTCAAGGACGTTCGTCGTGTGCCCAGACGAGGCGACA
>CAZKNE010000362.1:0-2950 GCA_964554005.1 uncultured bacterium
AATTGTTCGTCTGAATGGCGCCGCCCCTAGTGGCGAAGTTCTGCGAAAACGTGCAATCTTCTATGGAGGGGGACGCCTCGTTTAGCTGAAGCCCGCCGCCGTCGCTGCCGCCGCTTGAATCGGGGATACATGAGTTCTCGAGGAAGTTACACCAGGCGATTCTGGACGAGGAATCGTCGCACACAAGGCCGGCGCCAATGACCGCGGAGTTGCCCTCAATGGAGCAATGGATAACGGTTGGTGATGACCTGAAGATGCCGATGCCGCCGCCGTAGCTGTAGCCATCGGCGTCAGGAATCGAGCTGTTTTCGGGGATGAGGCAGCCCTCGATCCAGACGCCGGCGCCAACGTCGCAGTGAATCCCTCCGCCCATCCATGCGCTGTTTTCGGTCACCGTGCAGTCTTGTAAGGTGACGCCCGAGCAAACTGTGAATAAAACTCCTCCGCCCTTGCTGTCGGTCCCGGCCCCGCTCGCACTCCCGCCTGTGAGCGTCAAGCCTTCGATCGTGAGCTGATCGACTTGGGCGCAGTAGATGACGTGATATGCGCTCTGCTCCGCGTCGAGTGTTACTGTGTCTGCGCCATCGCCTGCAAGTGATACGTAGGACTTCATCTGAAGCGGGAAGCTCTCGCCGTTGGCCGAGGGCGAATACGTGCCGGCGGCGATGTGAATTGTAGCCGGCTCGCTCTCTGTGCCACTTACAGAAGACAATGCGTGAGTGATCGTTTTCCACGGCGCAAGCGGCGATGCGCCGGTGTTTGCGTCAGTTCCGTCGTTTGAATCGACATAGTAATCCGCAGCCGGAAGAATGGCGACCACCAAGGACAAGCATACGGCAACCACCACGAGAAGATTCAAATGCTGCATTCTCCGCCCTCCATTTCTCACTGATGCAAGCTGTTATCGCCCAGCGAATCCCAGTATTCGCAAGGAACGGTGATTTCTGTGATGCCCCTTCCCACACTGCCCCATCAATTATAGGCAGCTCGAGATCAGGACATCAACCTTAAACTAACCGCATATACTGCGCCGCTATCCTCAAGGAGTCAAACTCTGCGTCTATGTCGTGCGGAATCGCTCGCTATTTCGCCCTTTCATTCATGTTACAGCACGAGCTAGCATACTCGATTCTCCATCGGCTAGTATCCAGCACGCACATCACCCCTTGGGGCACGGTGGTCTTCCGAGCGATGTGGCCAAATGGGAGGCCGGAAAGGACTGGGTAGGGCCGTCCGGCGAACCTCTCTCTAAAAACGTCTCCGAGAGAGAGCGAAGGTCTGCCCCCGCGCGGGTAGCATCGCACGAAGCGGCCCAGCAACACGCCTGCAACGTGCGAGAGGACCCCGGCGAGCTCCAGCTGCATCAGGTAGCGGTCGATCCTGTATGGCGGCTCATCGACGTCCTCCAAGAAGAGAATGGCGCCTCGGGTATCCGGGAAGTAATCCGACCCAAGCAGCGAAACAACAACCGACAGACACCCCCCGACAAGCCTTCCTGTGCACTGACCGGTAGAGAGCGCCTCGATGCTACTAGGCGGAGTCTCCGAGAATAGTCGTGCACCCGGACTGGCCTCAAGTGCACGAAGCATCCGGCCGAAGACCAGTGAGGCGCTCCGGCCGGCGAGGTCAATGGAGGCGACCGGCCCGTAGAAAGACACTAGGTTGCAGCGGGCAAGAAGGGCGAGCTGAAGCGCAGTCGAGTCGCTGTATCCGATGAGAGGCTTGGGGTTTTGACTGACGAGGTTGTAGTCGATGAGATCAAGCAGCCTCGCAGACCCAAAGCCGCCTCGGGCGAGGAGAATCGCATCAACCGCCGGGTCGGCGAACATCGCGTTCATGTCCGAGGCGCGGTCCTTATCGGTTCCCGCGAGGTATCCGTGCGCCTCAAACAGATGCGCGGCAAGCTTGACGCGGTAGCCGCGCTGGGTCAGGAATTGCGCTGCCTTGTGTATCGAGACCTCATCAACGGGTCCTGATGGGGCGGCTATCCCCACGGTGCCACCCGGCGGCAGTGGACTCGGCTTCAACACCCCAGCATCCTCCGGCAGCGTGGGAAGCTCTGTGCGATACCCCGTTGAGACCTATTTGATGAATACAAGCGAATACCAGTTCTGTTTCTCCGACCCGCCTGGGTCCTTCAAGGTCTCTATGGGTAAGCCCTGCCTGCGCACGGTGGCAAAGACGTCTATACCCATCCCCTGCATTGCAGGCCTCGCCCGGACGGGGTCAACGCATGGCTTGTCCATCTGAAAAGCGCATGTCTCGCATATCGCACAATCGCTCAGGCTGAATGCGAAATAGTAGTCATCGATGTAGGCTTGGCTCTCTATGGCGAAGGAGACGTTCTGGCTGTCCTTTTGATTGTCGGCGTGGATGAGCAGCGCCCACGAGTATTTTTTTAGCACGGGCTCGGCGTCCCAGGGCATCAGGGCTTTTGGCGCGGACGGGCAGACCCAGCTGTTGTTCCAGCCGGAGCACCCATACATACACTTCAGTATCGTCCTGTGGTCGAAGACTATGCTTTCGACTGGGATGATAAGGGCATCAACGGCGCCCATGTTGAGAGCCTGTTTGGCGTAGCAGGAGAATAGTTCACGAGCCTGCTCAATGCTCATGCGTTTCGGGACTATAGGCATAGAAAACCCTCAGGCAGCCTAACTATTGCTCTCAGAGGCAGTCTTCTGCCGCAAGTAGGACGGTGTGTATATCCTGTGGGAAGGTCCCGCGCTGTTAATCTGCTCGATCGTGAACACACTCTCGAGCTCTATCACCTCTGCCTGGGGCTCTGGCAATTCATCGAAGTGTGTCGCTATCAGCGTTACAGTAACACTATCGCCAGCTCCCTTTTCAAGCCTTGTGCCGCAGAAAACCTTGGCCATAGGACTGACAATGCGCGATACCCTCGACTTGAGCTCATTATCCTCAGAAGCGATGACCTTGTAGCCGAGCG
>CAZKNE010000363.1:0-2944 GCA_964554005.1 uncultured bacterium
TGCCGTGTCGATGATGATGGTGTCCCAGCCCTTCTGCCGAGCGTAATGCACCGCCTCCTGCGCGGTCTTGACCGGGTCCTGTTTGCCACGAGAGAAGACCTCGATCTCGAGCTGGCGGCCCAGCTTCTCCAGCTGGTCTATCGCGGCCGGACGGTAGATGTCCGCGGCAACCATGAGTGGGAATCTGTGCGCCTGCTTGATCAGCCTCGCAAGCTTGGCACACGCCGTCGTCTTGCCGGAACCTTGCAGCCCCACAAGCATCATGACGGTCGGCGGCTTGCTGGCGACCTTGAGTTTGGCGACCTTCTCGCCCAGAAGACTTATCAGCTTCTGGTGGACGAGCTTCACCACCTGTTGACCCGGATCGAGGCCAGACAAAATGTCTGACCCAATCGCAGCCTGCTCCACCTGGGTGACGAAATCCTTCACCACCTTGAAATTGACATCGGCCTGAAGCAGCGCACGCTGAATCTCGCGCATGGCCAGGGAAACGTCCTTTTTCGAGAGTGTCCCCCTGCCCCTGAGCTTCTGAAAAACTGACTGGAGCCTAAGCGTCAGGCTTTCGAACATCGCTACTTCTTACTCTCCGACTTCTCCAGCGCATCAACCGCCTCCTTGGCCGCACGCTGCTCCGCGTCCCGCTTCGAGCGGCCTGAGCCTTTGCCCCACACATTGTCCTCGATGAGTATCTCAACCTCGAATGTCCGGTCGTGCGGTGGCCCGATCTCAGCGGTAACTCGATATGTCGGGCTGACGCCAAACTTATGGACGCAATATTCCTGAACAAGCGATTTGTAGTTCAGCTTTTCCTTGTGGCTCACGGCGAACGTGATCTGGCTGCCGAGCTTGCTAATGATGAACCGAGCCGCCTCCGGCAAACCTTGATCAGAATATATCGCGGCGATCAGCGACTCAAACGTTGCGGCCAGAATGGACGTTTTTTCTCGGCCACCCGTCATCTCCTCTCCCTTGCCTAGAAGGACCGCCTCGCCCAAGCACTCCTCCGAGGCGTGCTCGGCCAGAACAGCGTCGCTGACGACGTATGACAGAACCTTGGTTAGGTCTCCCTCGCGAACATTGGAGTATCGCCGGTAAAGGTAGTCGCAGACAACGAGCTTGAGCACGGCGTCCCCGAGAAACTCCATCCGCTCGTTGTTAGCGCACGCCGAGGCGCCTATCTCATTCGAGTAGGATGTGTGAGTGATCGCTCGCTCCAGAATCGCCGGGTCGTTAAATTTTACGCCCAGCTTCTTCTGGAGAGCGAATACCTTGGCATCTATTATGTCCCGCTGGGCGTCGGAAGTCATTTCTCCGCAGACGGCGCGAACGCCCATCCGCCCAGCGGCCGGACATTCGCTCGAATCTGCTTACTCCTCAAATTTCCTCAAAACAATCGAGACGTTCGTCCCCCCAAAGCCAAACGAGTTACTCAACGTCATCCGAATCTGCGTTCGTCTGGCAACGTTAGGCACGTAGTCGAGATCACAGTCCTCGTCAGGATGTTCGTAATTTATCGTCGGCGGTATTATACCTCTATCCATTGCTAGAACAGCTGCGACCGTCTCTACGCCTCCAGCACCGCCAAGTAAATGCCCCACCATGGATTTATTAGCTGTGATGGGAATCTTGCGGGCACGGTCCTTGAACAAGGCCTTAATGGCCATTGTCTCGATCTTGTCATTCAACACCGTCGAGGTCCCGTGAGCGTTGATGTGCTCAATCTCATCCGGGACAACCCCCGCATCGTCCAACGCTGCCTTCATCGCGCGCACCGCGCCGACCGCAGTCGGATCGGGCGCCGTCAGGTGATAAGCATCCCCCCTCATGCCAGCGCCAAGCAACTCGGCATATATCCTCGCCCCACGCGCCGTCGCATGCTCAAGACTTTCTAAGGTTACGATGCCCGCGCCCTCGGCTATGACGAAACCATCCCGCTCGCCATCGAAGGGACGGCTCGCCTTCTCGGGCTCGTCATTGCGCGTCGAAAGAGCTCGCATCGCACAGAAACCTCCAACCGCAAGCGGCGAGACCACCGACTCTGCCCCTCCGGCGAACATCACGTCAGCCCGCCCATCACGAACGCAGAAGAACGCCTCCGAGATAGAGTGCAGGCCGGTTGCGCAAGCAGTAACAGAGGCGGAGTTGGGGCCCTTCGCTCCGAATATGATGGAAACGTAACCCGACGCCATGTTTATTATTAGCTTCGGGATGAAAAACGGCGAAATCCGCCTCGGGCCCCTTTCAAGCAGCTTCTTACACTGCTCCTCGATAGTCGGCAGACCGCCTATCCCAGCGCCTATGTGAACCCCAACTCGCTCTTCGTTGGAGCCATTGATCTCAAGCCCGGCATCTGATTTTGCCTCCCTAGCTGCGGCCACCGCAAACTGAATAAAGGTACCGAGCTTGCGAACCTCTTTGGCCTCTAGATAGTCGAGCGGGTCGAACCCTTTGACCTCACCGGCTATCTGCGAAGTAAACTCCGACGCATCGAACTTCGTTATCGGCCCTATACCGGACCGACCCGAGACCAGCGACTCCCAAAACGCATCAACGCCGATCCCGATAGGAGAGACCACCCCCAGGCCTGTTATCACTACTCGTCTGTGCAAAACATGGTGCCTCATTTTTGGAACAAGCCTCGAGACAAAAAAACGCAACCTCTAACCAACCGGACAACCTGTCCGGGGAGGCGCGATAGCAAGCGCCCGCTGTTTGCTCAGAGATAGAACCTATAACGCGCCCGCCCACTTCCACACGTGAACAGGCTCGAAAGCCCACTGACATGCTGCTGTCTCGATGCAGTCAAGAACTCGATAGAAGAATATCTACTTGTCGGTCTCAACCTTCTGCTTGATGTAGTTCAGTGCATCCCCGACGGTCAACAGCTTCTCGCCGTCCTCCTCGGAGATCTTAATGTCGAACTTATCCTCAAATTCCATTATCA
>CAZKNE010000364.1:0-2942 GCA_964554005.1 uncultured bacterium
CCATGCAGCAGCGCCAGCGATGCGTCTGCCGGTGCTCATTTCATTAAGCTGCGAAGCATTGTCTCGATGCGCTCGTCTCTCCCGAAGAGATGTCTCGCCTCGATGAGCGTGCGCTGGGCATTCCCGGTCTCACCCAGCGTCGTATAGACTCGTGCAAGATCAAGCTGAAGCTGAAGGTCCTGAATGTTCTCGAGGCAGTGCACAAGGGCATTCCTAGCCTCTGAAAACCTGGCCATCCTCTCGAGAATGACGACCAAATTGTGGCAGGCTTCCTTCATCCCAGGAGCTATCCGGAGCGCGTTCTTGTAGGCGCTCAGTGCGAGAGCGTCCTTGCCCAAGCGTTCGTAAACAGCGCCCATGTTGAAGTAAGCTTGAGCGTAGTCGGGATCGAGGGAGAGAACTCGTTTCCAAAGCCTAATCGCCTCGTCCGTCCTGCCCTTGTAGGAGTAAAGCGCCCCGAGGTTGAAGAGCGAATGGCGGTCGTTGGGGTTGCACTTGAGGCCATTCAGGCTCTCGTCGATGGCATCGTCGAGTCTGCCCATGTTGCGGAGGCAGACCGAGGCGAGGTAGTGGTTCAGGAAGTTGGAGTTGCAGAACTCGGCCGCCTTCTGAAACTGGGCCGCCGCCTGCTCGTATTCGGCCTTATTCTTGAACTTCAGGCCTCTTGATTGATGATATTCTGAGATGAGTCCGGATGCGGAGAGCTGAAGGATTGCGAGCACGAGAGCCACGAGCACTAGCGCTGGTGCAAAGCGGCGGGCGGGGCTCTTGTTAGTGATCGCCGCGCCAGTTTTAAGACGTATTGGCGCAGCCACAAGTCCGCAATAGACCCAGAACATCATGAACGTTACGGGAAGATGCAATGGGAAGCTGAAGAGTGAGTGGACGAGCATGGCCAGCTGCCCAACTACGACGGCCTGAAGCATGAGTTTATCTTTGCGAGCATGGGCATTTTTTGCTGCGCTCGCGCCCGCCCTGAAGAACGAGACAATGAGGAATAGGAAGGCAACTGTGCCATAAACACCGAGCTCCGCCGTGGTCTGGAGGTATTCGTTGTGTGCGTGCGTAACCTTCTTGAACCGGCCCGTGATTCGGTGCTCTTCGGGGGAGCGGTATTTTGGATAGACCATTTCGTAGTTAGCGAGCCCCACTCCCAACGACCGCTTGGCGATCATCGATAGGGTTGACCTCCAGGTCAGCAGCCGAAACTGTATGGGCTTGTCGTTGAAGTTGATCATCGAGGCGGCCTTGTCGATCACGAGCGACCTTGTTGAGGGACTTGCGATGACTAGCGCCAAGACGGCACAGACCAACGGCAGGACGATGACGATCGCCTTTCGCGACCGCCTCGGGCCTTTGGAACGACTGAGCGCTGGGAGAACGAACGCCCAGACCGCCCAGAAAAGCGAACCGGCGGCGCAGCCGGTCCAGGCGCCCCTGCTTGCGGTTATTATGAGGTAGTAAAGCTGAACGAACAGGCTTACAGAATATGCAACAGTTGCCCATGCACGGCCTGCCGAGGCCAAAACCGCAAGCGTCGCCGGGATACCCATTATGATAAATGCTGCCGCGAAGTTGTTGTGGCCGATGGTGGAAGGCGTCTGCAGCTCGCCATACGAATCGGGGATACGTCTCTGGCCGAAAAGCCCATAATACTGGATGATGCCAAGCAGGGCCACCAAAGTACTGGCGATGATGACGGCCACGAGAACCTTGCGGAGATCAAGCCCTGTCTGCACCAGCGCCTTGCAGGCGAGCATGAGCGCCAACATGTAGAGCAGGTTGACGGCGCTCCGCGCGGCCCAGGGCCTGTTCTGGGCGAACAGGACCGAGACGAAGCCACAGGCCACAAACACAAGCGCGGGAACCATCATGGGCCCTGTGAAAAAAAACTTCCTTATAGTCCTTCTGAACGCAAGCGCCGCCGCCAGGAGAAACGGCACCAGAAGTTGGATGATGGCCCACTTGATCTGGCTATATCTGTCTAAGGTAAGAGGCGTGAACGCCAGCGGCACCGCCAAGAGCATCAGGACAAGGATATTCTGCCCGGTGAGCGTGTAAAGACTGCGAGCTGGCTCCTCGCGGCGCTTAGTCCGCCCGCCTCGCAAGTAGTCTTTCACTCTTGATGTCCGAGCCAATCCTTATCACCTGCCTCGCAAGGGTGGCCGTCGCGATAATAGGCCTGGTTTGCGTAGTAGGCGAGATTCTCGAGGTAGATAGTGAAATCCACATTATGCACGAAGATGCCCTGGGGAACATCGATATGGGTGGGCGCGAAGTTCAATATCGCTTTTATGCCCGCCTGCGCGATTGTGCTGGCCGCATCCTGCGCACCGGACGCGGGCACAGCGATTATCCCAAGTTCTATGCATCTTTCGTTGACTAATCGAGGCAGCTCATCGACGTGGAATACATCAAGTCCAGAATCTCGCTTCGCTGCCGTGGTTTCAGGATACTTGTCAAAAATGGCAGCCACTTGGAACGCGCTTTCGGCAAGGCCCTTGTACCTCGACAGGGCGGTTCCTAGTCTCCCGGCGCCCACGATGGCCACGTTCCACTTTCTCTTCAAGCCAAGCTTCTGAACCAGAGCTTCCCTCAAGCTTTTGACATAATACCCAATCCCGGCCTTGCCAAATGCACCGAATAGCCCTAGGTCCTTGCGAACCGACGCAGCGCTGATCGAGAACTCGTCGGCGATCTCCCTCGAAGAGATAGTCTGCTTGCCATCAGCTTCCAAGCTTGCCAAATACCTGATGTAGAGAGAAGTCCTAAAGAGCGTAAGAGATGAGACCTTCTGGCCGACAGATTCGACGAGCTTACGGTCCGCTGGGCCGTGCGCCTTGATCCTCTTCACGTGATTAGCCGCCGGGTCGCCCGACTCATGTCATTTTTTCTCCCTTGTTCGCGCGACGCTAGCCAACGCCCCGGTCGATTGCTTCAGG
>CAZKNE010000365.1:0-2938 GCA_964554005.1 uncultured bacterium
TATGCACGAGGCGATCGAAATGCACGTGCAGGGGCTTCTGGAGGATGGCTTGACCATACCCGAGTCTGTTTCGTTTGCGGAGTATGTGGCTATTCGATAAATGCGCGGCCTGCGCCTACGGCTTCTCACATTAATCCCTTTTCGGGGATGCGCAGCTGGTGTCAAGCCACCTAAAACGAAAGCGGTGTCAAGCCAGCGCACTCCAAAGGGGGTCGTCCACACGGTCAATGTGATTTTTGGGGTCTGTGGGAAAGTATTGACAGCTTGAGTGGTTCAAGAGTAGCCTTAGGTCTCCCTTTTGAGGCTTTTTGTGTCAGCCGCCTTCGCTGAAGTTTTTGGCCAGAGTTACCGAATAGAGCAAAGGGTAGTAGTGCCTCGCATGAGAGAGCCTCGACGACCCAAGGACGAGGTTTCGAGAGAGTTTTTCCGGAGTATTGGGCTTGTTACTCAGATTGGCTTAACGGTTGTGGTGGCGATCGGAGTGGGGTTTGCAGCAGGATTCTACGTTGACAGATGGCTTGACACAGACCACACTTTTTTGGTAGTTGGCATATTGTTTGGCATTGGTGCTGCTTTCTGGAACGTGTATCGCTTGCTCCTGAAGGGGTTCATCCCGCCGGGCTCCGCTGGCGATGATGGTGATTCGAGAGATGATTGAGGTTTGTGCGTATCCAGTTAAAGGGGTTGTGCGACATAGACGAACAGACAGAGTACTTATTTGACTTCAGGCGCCGTGTAACCACGGTGGCGGCCGGGGCTGCGCTCGTGGTCTGCGCCTCGTGCGTGCTCATGGGCTATTGGGGAGTCGCCCTGGGTTTTGGGCTGGGCTCGGTAGCAAGTATTGCGGCGTTTTGGTTTGCGGTGAAGAAGTCGCTTAGACTGCTCGTAATCACCGATTCGAATCGAGCGGCGGCGCATTCGTTTGCGTGGCTTTTGCCGAGGTTCTTACTGTTTGGTCTGGCACTATTGGTCGGTGCGAAGTATTCGTCGGTCAGTTTCGCGGCCGTGGCGGCGGGGATATTCCTCTGCCACATCGTACTTGTCCTTTACGAGCCCGTGATAAGCCGCTTTGTTGCGGGGTCTGGCGAGGCTCCGGGCGTATCGAGAGGGACCTGAGGATGGAAGGGATAGGACACGTTCCCCAGATGCAGCTTTGGGGCCAGCCCGGTGCGGCCCTGGGCACGGTCAACTACGTAACCTTAATAATGACCTGGGTCGTAATGGGTATCATCGTTGTTGCCTCGATCGTGATAGTGAGGCGGCTGAAGGAGGTGCCAGGTCGTGTGCAAGTAGTGGTTGAGTTGTTCGCGCGTATGTTCGACGGGTTAGTGAAAGACGCTCTGGACCGTGATGACCGGGCATATCTTCCGCTGATCGGCACTCTGTTTCTTTTTCTCATCTTGTCCAACTGCATTGGTGTGATTCCAGGCCTTGAGGAGCCGACAAGGGACATTAACACGCCGTTGTCGCTGGGGATCATGGGGTTTTTTATTTGGCATTTGTCGGGAGTTCGTGCTAAGGGCCTTTGGGGCTATCTGAAGGGCTTCTTTCAGCCCATATTTTTCATGACGCCGCTTAATGTTGTCGGCGAGGTGGCGAAAGTCATATCCATCTCCTTTCGTCTGTTTGGCAACATAATGGGCGGGTCCATCATCATAATTGTTGTCTCCAACCTTTTGTTCTATTTGGTTGTGCCGGTACTTCTGAACGGGTTTTTCGGGATATTTGTTGGTTCAGTTCAGGCCTTTGTGTTCACGATGTTGTATTTGACCTACACCTCCGTAGCAGTTCGTTCGGATTAAGAGTTAAAGGCTGCAATTGGAAGCATATTGGGCTGAAGCTATCAAGTATCTTGCGGCCGGCATCTGCATGGGTTTTGGTGCTATCGGTGCAGGCGTTGGGGAGGGTTACACCGCAGGCCAGACCGTCTTGGGCATATCCCGTCAGCCGAGCGTCTCGGGCCAGCTGGTTAAGACGATGCTTATCGGCCAGGCGATAACCGAGACGTCCGGCATCTTCGCCCTTGTCATTGCAGTGTTGATGATCAGCCCCGGAGTCGGCGCCGGCGACAATATCGTGGTGAGTATGGCGGCGTTTCTAGGCGCAGGGATAAGCGTCGGTATTGCGGGCTTTGGCGTCGGTATCGGGGGAGGCTTCCCTGCCGCAAGGGCCTGCGAGGGCATAGCGAGGCGCCCCTCGGCGGCCGGACAGGTCAACGTTACGATGCTGATCGGACAGGCTGCCGCCTCAACACCGGTCGTTTTTGGGTTAGTCGTGGCATTCATCCTTCTTTACACACATTTTTCGGGGAGTTGGGAGAAGGCCGCAGCGCTTCTTGGAGCCGGGATAAGCGTGGGTTTTGGCGGGTTTGGCAGTGGTATTGGCGGGGGCATGCCCGGCGGGACTGCTTGCGCTGCTACTGCGAGGCGCCAGGACTTGCGCGGCCAGATAATCGGGACGATGCTGATCGGCCAGGCCGTTACTCAGACCTCGGCCATCTTCGCGCTGCTCGTCTCTTTTCTGCTGATGTTCAGCACGGGCGCTGGCTCGAACATCGTCAAGATAGCTGGCTTCCTTGGCGCTGGCATATCGATGGGAATGGGGGCTATTGGCCCCGGCTTGGGCACCGGTATCCCAGCGGCGGCTGCATGCACCTGCATTAGGATAAACGAGCGAACCGGCTCGGTAACAACGCGGGTCATGTTACTGGGCCAGGCAGTTGCGCAGTCAACGGCCATATACTCTCTGATCATAGCTCTGCTTATGATATT
The DNA here is from genome assembly GCA_964554005.1 of uncultured bacterium. Lineage (GTDB taxonomy): Bacteria > B130-G9 > B130-G9 > B130-G9 > B130-G9 > B130-G9. The sequence continues at coordinate 2,772 of CAZKNE010000365.1, forward strand.
CGTTGTTTGATTAGGCGTAGTCTAGGACTCACGCTGCTTATGCCCTTTGGAAGTGGCGTGATTAGTTGTGCAAGTAGTAATGAAAGGGAGAAGTTTATGGAGATTACTTCGGACGCGATCATCAAGGCTGCTGCACTCCTGGGTGCGGGCATCTGCATGGGCTTTGG
>CAZKNE010000366.1:0-2938 GCA_964554005.1 uncultured bacterium
GAGCAGGCCCATTGAGCCTAGTGAGTTCGAGCTGCCAAGACCGCCGACTCTCTGCCCTGGCTGTCCGCACAGGGGCGCGTTCTATGTTCTCAAGAAATACAAACCCATCACGACCGGCGACATCGGCTGCTACACGCTGGGCGTGCTCCCGCCGCTCTCGATGATGGACAGCTGCATCTGCATGGGTGCGTCAATAGGCAACGCTATGGGCGCAAATAAAGCACTTGCGGGGACTGATAAGACAGAACCGATCGTAGCCGTCATAGGTGATTCGACGTTCATTCACTCCGGCATCACAGGCCTTGTTGACGTAGTGTATAACCAGGGGAACATAACCGTAATCATCATGGACAATGCGATAACAGCGATGACGGGTGGGCAGCAACATCCAGCCACGGGAAGGACTATCCGTGACGAACCTACCACGAAGCTGGTGCTGGAGGACTTGTGCAGGTCGATCGGCGTCAGGCGCGTGAGGGTGGTCGATCCTTACGACCTCGCGGCAGTGGACAAGGTAATAGCAGAGGAGATCGAGGCGGACGAGCCGTCGGTAATCATCACGAGGCGCGAGTGCGTTCTCCTAAGGCTTCGCCATGGTCCCAAGGTCGTGCCCTACGTCGTCGATCAGGAAAAATGCATCGGCTGCAAGAAGTGCCTCGGGATAGGCTGCCCAGCTATTGTAACGGTCGAAGTCGATGGCAATAAAAAAGTTAAGGCAAGAATCGAGGTGTCTATGTGCACTGGCTGCTCAGTCTGTGCCCAGGTCTGCCCAGTTTCAGCAATCAGCATTGAGGAAGAGAATCGATGAAGAATGGAAAGAACATTCTGCTTGTAGGTGTGGGCGGTCAGGGGATTCTGCTTGCCTCGGAGGTCATCTCTCGGGCAGCGATGCTTCAGGGCTTCGACGTCAAGAAGAGCGAGATACACGGAATGTCGCAACGGGGTGGTATCGTCTCGAGCCATGTCCGTTACGGGGAGCATATTTACTCGCCGCTCATCACCAAAGCCTCTGCGGACGTCCTTCTCTCGTTTGAGAAGGCGGAGAGTTACCGCTGGATCGAGTATCTCAAGCCCGGCGGCGAGGTCATCACAAACACGACCGAGATCGTCCCCCCCATTATCTATGTCATGGGGAAGGAGTATCCGCACGACGTGATAGACAGGATGCACAAGCAGGGAGTGAATGTCCTTGCTGTCGATGCCGCGTTGGTTGCCAAGAGCATCGGCAACGTGCGAGCGATGAACGTTGTGCTGCTCGGCGTCCTATCTCGTAAGCTCAGCTTCCCCAACGAGACGTGGCTGGACGCGCTCAGCGCACGCGTGCCTAGTAAGCACCTTGAGGTCAACTTAAAGGCATTTGAGGAGGGCCAGAAGCTCGCTGAGTCAAATTGACCGATTCCCCACGTTGCACGTGGGGCTATTCACGTTACCCCCCTTTGGGGGATTTACAGCGGGGGTTATATCCCAAGACTTCGCTGTCAAAAGAGCAATGCGCGGCCGTTCCCAAATCCCCAGAAACGAAAACCATGCCCTGAACCACTCCAAATCAGAATCGGGAAACTTCGCAATATAAAGGCTTGCATTTTCAAGTGGTATGCGTCATATTATATAACGTAAAGTAACATCACACTGTTTAGGCGTGGCACGCGGTAGCTAACCCTAATGGAGGTGTAAGATGTTTAGAAAGTTGTCGATCGCCGTTTGTGCTCTTTGTGCCACCCTGGTGGTGCTTGTGGGGTGTAGCGAGAAACCCTATGGTACACCTGAGGCTGCGCTTAAGTCGTATGTTAAAGCATATAACGAGGGTGACAAACAGGGGATGGCAAAGTGCGGCAACGACGCTGAGATGCACAAGATATTGACGACCACAGAGGAGAGCCTTCTCGGTAGCCCCGTCCGTGTCTCAGTCAAGGATGTTGACTTTAAGGTGCTCAGCGTCAACCAAAAGCCCCGCACAACGGTCTCCAACTATTACTTGACCGAGGACGCTTGGGTCCGGGCGGAGTTCAGGTCGCGCGACGACCCCAAGTTTCACAAAGTCGTAACCGTCAGGCTGGTCAACAGAACTCACAGCTTCTACATGGAGGAGCCGCACTGGCAGCTCATCCCAGTGAGGGGCAACTGATGCAAGCCCGCGATTGGAGTTTTTTCGCTGGCTTAAGTTGACTTGAAGACCTCCATTGACGAATTGGAGCGATTTGGCCGCTATCTGAAAACACGCGGCTACTCGCCGCACACGGTGCGGGCCTACTCGGCGGATGTGAAGAGCTTTGTGCGTTACCTGCTAGCAAGCCAGACAGCCCGACCTGCCAGCGCGAGTGAGTCTGGACAAGAGAAAAGCCAAGTAGTCAAAGACTTGCTCGCTGGCCTGAAGCCGGCCCAAATCAGCGATTTCATAGCTGATAGGTTCTACGAAGGCGATGCGAAGAAGACAATCCAAAGGCGCCTCGCCGCGGTAAGGGCTTTTCTGAGGTTTCGCTGCCGCACCGAGGGGGTAGAGGATAACCCCGCGGAGCTAGTAACCGGCCCAAAGGTTGAGAAGAAACTTCCGGTGTTCTTGACCGTGGATGAGGCGTTCGCACTGATCGAGGCGGTCGGACCAGGGCGGGACTTCTTCGCCTATCGGGACAGAGCCATTCTGGAGATGCTTTACAGCACGGGGATTCGTGTTGCGGAGCTGTGTGGTCTTTCACTTTTCGACATTGAGTTGAGGGCTCGGCAGATTAGGGTTTTGGGCAAAGGCGCCAAGGAGCGGCTTGTGCCTCTGGGCAGGCCGGCGGCAGATGCGTTGCGGGACTATCTTGAGGCCCGTTCGCGCTCTTCCGGCGTCTATAACGGGCCAAGAGACCCGAAAGAGAAGGCGCTTTTTCTCAACAGGGCCGGAACACGGCTTTCCACCAGGTCCGTTAACAAAATTGTGCACAAGTACATCGCCCTG
>CAZKNE010000367.1:0-2930 GCA_964554005.1 uncultured bacterium
TCGATGATGCCGCGACTCAGGGCCACTTCCCGGGCGGCGCGGAGGATGGCGTCGAGCATGGCGAGGCTGTTGGCCGCATGCACTACGGCCTGGTTGCGAAGGCCCGAGGACGCCAAAAAACTATCGAACCGGTCGAGCTGGAGCATCGCGAAGCTGCTGTCCTGGGCATCGGCAGTCGCAAGGTGTGTCATCAGCCCCACTACGCCTAACCTGCGAAGAGTCCGGAGCCTCGCAAGAAAGGCGAGCCCCTCGTCATAACGCACCCCAAGCCGCGTCATGCCCGTGTCGATCTTGAGGTGGACAGGCACGTCCTTATCCTTGTGCCTCGCCTCACGGTCCAGCGCATACGCCTGGTCCAGGTCGTAAACTACCGGCACCAGCCCAGCCTGGATCACCGCCTCAGCCTGCTCGGGCAGCGAGCCACCAAGAAGAATGACCGTTGCGCTCGGTATATGCTCCTTCAGGCATATCCCCTCGTCTATTGTGGCCACCCCGAACGTGCCGATACCGGCTGCATGGAGCCTGTCGCAGATCGGAAGCATCCCGTGCCCATAAGCGTTAGCCTTGACCACCGGCATTATTTCTACCGACTCGCCAACCAAGAAGCGGGCCTGGGACAGATTGTGTTCAAGTGCACCTAAGTTTACATAAGCCTTAGTAACAGTGTGCAATTCCTTCAAAACCCTTGCAGAGTGAGGCAGTCAACAAGCCACGCATCAATAGTAGGCTATTATCGCCGAGCGAAATACCGTGTCAAGGTTCCCAACCTCGCCCCAACCATATTGCCCACCCCTGGCACAACCACGGGAAGCTGGCCTATGCCCATAGCCCATCTGTTCCTGCTGTCGGGACAAAACGGGGAAACTTCTCCGCATAGTTGCCTTTACTGCAAATCAAACGCCATGTTACAATCGCCAGCATGAATGATGAGAAGCTCTCCTCAACCTACGTAATCACGCAAGAGTCGCCGGGCCAAAGCGCTCGGTTTGGGAAGCTTTGGCTGTGGTTCAATCTCTCGAGGCCCAAGTTCCAGCTCGTCGGTCTCTTGCCGTACATACTGGGCTATTTGCTGGCGAGTTTTTACGGCTATTCCACTAGCTGGCAAGCGATGGTTCTGGGCGGTCTGGGTGTCATGTTCATAATGTTGGTCACGTACTATCTGGGTGAGTACTTCGACTACGAGGGAGACACGATCAATCGCAGTTTTAACGCCTTCTCGGGCGGCACGAGGGTTCTTCAGACGGGTCAACTCAAGAGGTCTTATGCGCTCATCGCTGCGCTGCTGCTGTTGATCCCGATCGCCGCTATCGGGCTAGCCCTGCAATTTAACTACAACTGTGGACCATATACCCTCTTGCTTGGTGCACTCGGCATCGCGGCGGGGGCATTCTACTCGGCAAAGCCAGTTCAATGGGCTTACCATGGGTTTGGCGAGGCCCTGATCGGCTTTTCTTACGGCTGGCTCACCGTCAACACCGGCTATTACTTGCAGACTGGCCGCTTCAACCTGGTCGGCACGCTCGTGGCCCTGCCGATCATGACCAGCATCGCGGCCGTCGTACTCATCAACGAGTTCCCCGACTACGAGGCGGACAAGGCAGTCCAAAAGCACAATCTGGTGGTTCTGCTCGGCCCTTCGCTCGCCCTTGTGCTCTACTACATACTAATTCTATCGACGCTCACATTCTCGTTCTTCACCGCAGTGGTGGCCTTCTCGTTCCCCTATCAGTTTCTGCCACTGATTCTGGTCCCAGTCGTTCTCAAGAATCTGCTTGACGCCCAATCTGGTAGGGCGGCCACGCCAAAGGGGCTCGAATCGCTCTGCGCTGGCACACTGCTTCTTAACATGCTCGTTATTCTTTTGCCGTTGGCCTGCGTAATACTAGAGCTCGCAAGGCAGATTATCTGGCTTGAAGCGCTGTGAGATACAGAGCGGTTGGCTTCGACGTTGATGGCACGCTGGTCAAGAACGTCTGTTACTGTTGGCAGACATTTCACGAGCGATTCGGCGTCTCGGACAAGGTGCGCAGCATCCTCAGGCGTCGCTATCAGGAGGGCCGGATAACTTACAGGGAGTGGGGCAGTAAAGAGGTGGCCGTATGGCGTGCGCTCGGCATCACTCGCAAGGACTTCACCAAAGTCATCAACAGCATGCGACTCACGGACGGCGTGGCCGAAACTCTGGCCGTCTTGAGGCGCACGGGGCACTACCTGTTCATCCTATCCGGCACTATCAGGATGGTCCTCGAGCAGCTTTTGCCTAGCTACGACTCGCTCTTCGATCTGGTCGCCGTCTCAGACATATACTTTGATGAGGAGGGAAGGCCGGTCGGCTTCAACCCTGGCCACCCATTGCGGAACGAGCGCGAGAACAAGCTGCTAGAGCTTCGGTCGTTATGCCGAGAGCTTCAGATGGACATCTCCCAGATGGCTTTCGTTGGGGACAACGACAACGACGCCGAAGTGCTGCGTGCGGTTGGACTTGGGATAGCGTTCTGCCCCAAGAGCGCGAGCGCCAGGGCCGCGGCCGACGTGGTGGTTGATTCTGCTGACCTGCGTAACGTTCTCCCCCACATTCTCGGCACCAAAGCCGCGGTTTGACCGGAGCATTCATGGGTGTAGGACGGCCTTTCTAGGCTGTCCGTGCGGACTACCTATTTCTCTGGATCACTGTGTTTTAACACGGTGACACAGATAGCTCTCATTGTCCTAACACCTCGTTCCACTCATACTCGGTTACCACCCTACCATCGTGCCCGTCCAATTGCAATGGCGCAAATAAGAGTGTAATCATCGATTTAGCTCGGAGTTTGCTTTAGTTTCTGCCGTAGTCTTGTTGGCATGTTCCGAAGTTTTATGTATGATTGCAATTGAAAGGAGTTTAACTATGAAACAATTCTATACCACGCTGATGTCTGTTTGTCTGGCTA
>CAZKNE010000368.1:0-2927 GCA_964554005.1 uncultured bacterium
AGGTTATCTTCCCCCCCATTAAGTATCCGGAGCCGATGATCTCCTTCGCCATTGAGCCGAAGTCGAAAGTGGACGAGGAGAAGATCTCAAGTGCCGTTTCTCGGCTGATGGAGGAGGACCCCACAATGAAGTCGAGGCGAGACCCCGACACGAAGGAGCTGGTCATTTCGGGTTCTGGGCAGCTTCATGTGGAAGTGATCGTTGGCAGGATGAAGCGGAAGTTTGGCGTTGAGGTCAACCTCAAGGCCCCGAAGATCCCTTACCACGAGACGATCCGTAAGAAGGTCAAGGCGCAAGGGAAGTACAAGAAGCAGACTGGGGGACGTGGGCAATATGGCGACTGCTGGCTGGAGCTCGAGCCGCTGCCAAGCGGCAGTGGCTTCGAGTTCGTCGATAGGATAGTGGGCGGCTCGATACCGAGGCAGTATATCCCAGCCGTCGAGAAGGGTGTCATGGGCGCGATGGATAAGGGCGTCCTTGCAGGCTATCCTGTGGTTGATCTGCGAGTCACGGTTTATGATGGTTCGTTCCACACGGTCGATTCTTCGGAGATGGCATTCAAGATAGCAGGGTCGATGGCATTCAAGAAGGCTGCGGCAGATGCTAGCCCTGTCCTATTGGAACCGATCGTGGAGTTGGAGGTGGTAGTGCCCGAGGAATCGATGGGGGACGTGATCGGCGACCTGAGCTCAAGGCGCGGCAAGGTCATCGGGACAGAGACCATCGCTGGCAGGCAGGTGATCAAGGCGATTGCGCCTCTTGCGGAGCTGTCCAAGTATGCCCCCGACTTGAGGTCTCTGACCGGCGGACGAGGGAGCTACACGATGCAGTTTTCAAGCTACGAGCAGGTTCCAGCGATGATCAGCGAGAAAATTATCGCCAAGTCGCAGCAAGCAGAGGAGTAGTGGCTCGGAGCTCTACTGCCGAAGGTTTGGCAGCTGCGACATCACATCGCCCATTAGACATTGTGCATCGCCAAGATGGGAGATGGACATGAAGCCAAGTCTGAATCTGGACGGACAGTTGCCGCTCGACCACAGCAGGTCCGCTATTCCCCCAGCGCATAAACTTAGCGCAGTCTTGCTGTCTGTCGCGGCGATCATCCTTTCGGCCCTCTATTGTCAGGCCAGTTCCATCCCGCCGCTCTTGCCTGTTTCATCGACGCACTTTGTAGAGCGCCTCGACCTGGCCTCGATCGACTGGACCTCCGGCCTGATATACGCGCTCGGGCGCTGCGAACTTACGGACACGAACGAGGCGCAGGCGGCGGCAAAGGCGAGACAGAATGCAACAGATGCCATCGTCGCGGCCCTGCTTGACATCCGTGTTTCAGCAGCCGAGCGCGTGAGCGACCTCATGGCCCTGCGCGGCGCACCGGCCATCAGGGTCTCGCAGCTCGCCTCGAGCCGCCCTTCTGTCCTTTGGGAGTGCGTGCAATATGGCAAGACCCCAAGCGCCTGCGTCTTCCTGGGCCTGGACGTAAAAGGCTCCCCCATATTGCCTTTATTAGTTGAAGGAGTCGGCGTGGGCGAGCGCCAAAGCGGCCTCGTCATGCCAACGCCGATTCCGGCCGACGCCAGAGCCGAGTGGCTGTCCGCCATCAGGCATCCCACGGGGTTGATTATCGACGCTTCACAAGTCTCTCTGAAACCAGCGCTGTGCCCCGCCATATTCGCCCAAGACGGGCGGCTTGTCTTCGACGTGCGATATGCCCGGCGGCTGAGCTTCATGCAGAACGGCGGCATCACGTATATGTCTGAGCCCGCCGCGGCGAGAACAAGCCCGTTGGTTGGCCAAAACCCGAAAATTGTCGAGGCCATAGCAGCGGCGGGACATCTCGCCTGCGATGTTGTCATCTCGAACGACGATGCCGACCGACTCATCTTCTTGCGCGAGCGACTGCCTTTTCTTGCCGAGTGCAGGATAATCATCGTCTCGAAGCTCTGAACGCCTGCCGCCTCGTAGCCGCATTCAGGTCCCGGGACCAACGGCGAGGTCTATGTAGGGCTGCTTACACCGGATTGGGGCGTCTTAACTTATCAGTCAGAAGGCTGGCGGGACCGCGACCGATTGTGGCCTCTATCCGGTCTGTGAGAGCTTGCTGGAGATCTGCAAGCTTGGCCTGCTCCCACACTATGTGATTGTATTGACGCGTGTCAAAATGTGGCAGTTTCTGATCCATCTCTTCCTTGTTGCACAACCAGATGACTTCCATACCGAGCCCTTTCGCGAAACCGGCCTCGAAGTAAACGTTCTGCCTTTGCTGAGTGAAGTCGGCAACCATGAACCGACATCGGCGAATGTCCGCGATGATTCTGTCACAGATCTTCTCGTTGTGATGCTCGAGCTTCACTAGCAGCGGCTCATACCCAGCCGCCTTAATGGCTGGCGCGATTGCGTTCTTGTATAACCCCGCGAGCCTCTTGTCTTCTTTATCAAAGCTCATCGCGACGAATGCCTTGGTCGAGGTCGCTCTGGACTCCTTGAGCTTCTCGATGCGGTCCCAACCTTTTACTGTAACGGTGTGGTGGTTACCGTTTGACTCAATCCAACCAGACTCGCGGAGGTGCTTCAGATAGGAGTTGAGCTCCTTCGGGTTTTTGGCGTATGCCAACGACAAATCATTCCACCCTTTAAGCTCCACTTCAGCGCCGGGATGGTCAGATTTATCCCCAAGTCTTCGCAGGAATCTGTCAACCTTCTTTTGCACAGTCTTCGGGACGCGGCCGGACAGGAGCTCGTTAATCTTCTCTTGATGCCAGGAGGAGATGCGGAGCGTCTGACCTCGCTCTGTCAGTTCTCTCGCGAGACCCGACAGCAGATGAATCACTTCAACGAGATGTTCGTATGATCTCGCATCCCCAGGCGGCGAAATGAAGTGACCACATCGCCTACATTGCCATTCGCTTATTCCTCTGCTTATATCG
>CAZKNE010000369.1:0-2919 GCA_964554005.1 uncultured bacterium
TCGCGGTCTTGGGGTCCTCGACCTGCTCACAGATAGCTACCTTGTAGCCCTTTCTAATCAGCTTGCTGAGGTAAACCTCGAGCGCATGGTAGGGAATGCCGCACAGTGGAACCTCGCCCGGCTTGCCCCGGTTGCGAGACGTCAACGCAATATCGAGAAGCTTGGACCCCAGGACCGCATCCTCGCCGAACATCTCGTAAAAATCGCCCATCCTAAACAGTAGTATCGCATCTGGATACTGCGCGCGCACTCGCCTATACTGCTTCATCATCGGCGTTGTTTTCGCCGGCGTGGTCTCCTTGAACGGTCTTCTCTGCGCCATGCCAAGAGTTTCAATTTTAGTGAAGGAAGTTTCAAGTGGCAGATTCCTCTTGTTTTCGGGTGAGACGAGCGCCACTTGCGCATCAGATTGCCCTGTCAGACTATCTTGACCATTCTCCCCATATCCCACTTTCAATTGGAACCAGGGTGGGCGAACATCGGTTTACAAGAAACAGGCTCAGTAAGATTGCGATCAGTCCTTGGTCATGCCGAGTTGCGGTTTGCAGCGACATGGCTGAAGGCCGTGGCTGAAACGATTTTTCAGTCAACTTGTAACTTTTGTAAGAACAAGTAATATATGGGTCTGTGGATACGAACTTTTACTGTAAAGGAGGGGAAATGATGAATGACTTTAGTTAGAGTGAAGGATGATGAGTCCTTTGACTCCGCACTCAGGCGCTTCAAGAAGCAGTGCGAGAAGTCTGGGATACTGTCGGAATACAGAAGGCGCGTTTACTTCGAAAAGCCGTGTATAAAACGCAAGCGCAAGGCGTTGGCCGCGCGCAAGAAGCTTGTTAGAAAGGTCAGGCGTTTTGACTAGAGCGGCTTAATCCTACACATGGCCTATTCTAGTTGCCTACGGAGGTTGTGTAAATGTTGACAGTGCAGGAAATATATCGTCTCGGGGTTGAAGCAGGGATTGAGGCAGACCAGCGACCTAGAGAGGAGATCGAGAGAAAACTAGGCGCGGAGCGCGACAAGTATGACAAGCTTCGGGACAAGGAGAAGGAACGCTTCGACATTGAGCGCCTGAGCAACCCTTTTGCCGACACCCGCATCCTTCATGGCGATCTGGAAGCAGAGGTGTCTGCTGCCCTGGTGGGGATAGACATTGGCGCTGCGGAGGTTATGCTGGCCGAGAGGTTGAGGTCTAAAGGCGAGAGTCTCGATCTGGTGATTTCTCATCATCCTTCGGGAAGGGCCCTGGCCGGCCTGGCGAACGTGATGTCCGTTCAGACAGACATTTTGGCGCAGTATGGCTCGCCTATCGGACAGTTGGAGAACGTCTTTGCAGGCAGGATCAAGGATGTGGCCAATTCGGTCATGGCGGTGAACCACAACAGAGCGGTCGATGCTGCACGACTGCTGGATGTCCCTCTGATGTGTATTCACACTCCGGCCGATAACTGCGTTGTGCAGTTTTTAACCGACAAAATCAAAAAAGCCAAGCCTCTTCTGCTGGCGGATGTCCTCGACCTGCTACTTGAGATCGACGAATACAGCCAATATGCCGCGGAAACAGTCGGACCCAAGATAATTGTCGGCTCGAAAGAAAACAGAGCCGGCGAGGTCTTCGTTGACATGACAGGTGGCACGTCCGCCCCGCAAGACATCTATGAAATCATCTCCAAGTCAACGAACATAAGCACATTAGTCTGCATGCATGTCTCGCTGGAGCACAAGAAAGAGATTGAAAAGCATCATCTAAACTGTATAGTTGCTCCTCATATGCCAAGTGATACTATTGGTCTGAATCTGATTCTCGATTCTTTGGAGTCGCGAGGAGGGTTGAATGTTTTGGAATGTTCAGGTTTTCGTCGCGTGAACAGGTCGCATCGATGATGGTGACTTCCAGATGACTGCGAACCGAACATCTTATTGGAGGGGAAGGTGAAACTGTGAAGGGAAGATATGTTCTCGCCGAAGGGCTCGTTATCGGATTGTGCTTGCTGTTTTTGATGCCTCACACTGGTTCTGCTAGTTTTATTACGATGCCAGCAGAGTTCAATTGGCTTTTCTCCGATGCTGACTATGGCAAGATAGTGGGAACGATCGGCGTTGCCGAGGAGATATACAATCGTGGAATAGAGCTTCTCTACCACGGCAGTTTCTCCGAGGCGGCCGAGTGCTTCTGGCGAGTTATAGACATTTATTCAAGCTTCTCGACTCTTGATAGGCATCCGCGCGTTGCATCGTCCTACTACTATTTGGGCAAGACCTACCTCCTTGCTGGGAAACCAGACATAGCAAAGGGGCTCTTCCATTTGGCAGCCCTGACGAATCCGATGGGAGAGAGTATCGAGGTGCAAGTGGACCTCTCATATTCCTTCAACGACATCTTGAGGCAACGGCTCAGGAAATTCGCGCTCGAGAGGGAGCTTGCGCTGGAGAGATCGGGTGCGAGCGCACCGGCAAAACCCGCTAAGTGATAGGAAACGATACCGCTGGATTCGCTGTTTGAGACCAACGAATACTCTCCTCGACCGGAGGCCCTGGCCAGCGTTCCCCTATTGCGTCCAGCGATATTGAGCAAGGGCGCTACAAGAACCGCAGACTCGTGGTAGGTGGCGGTCAAGCAATAGCCCAGCCGGGCGGATAGCTCAGCTGGTAAGAGCATCGGCCTTACAAGCCGAGGGTCGCAGGTTCGAATCCTGTTCCGCCCAAGCTATCCAGCAGCCCTCCCAGCGATTCAGCTCTGCGACACCGCGAATTCCGATAGCCCGCAGGAGCGCTCACGAGTCGCGGCGAGAGAAGACCTTGCGCAGCAGCATCTGCGCAAGCCTAAAGCTCAGAGCTAAGCCCTTCCTGACGATCGACGGCCGAACAAGCCTTCGCACATAGTATAAATACCTAAGCCACGAACGCTCGGAGACCCCA
>CAZKNE010000370.1:0-2918 GCA_964554005.1 uncultured bacterium
TCGCAGGACGACTCTGGCGGCGTCCTGTCCAGGGTTATCGTGTCGTCCGGGCTTGCGGGCGGCGCCTCGACGTTGCCGGCGTTGTCGGTCCCAATCGTCATCAGCTCGATGGTTCCTTCCCCGCGACCCGGATCGAGGTGAAAGACGCCCGCCTCGCCAGTCTCTACGAGATACGAGTCCTCCCAGCTTGTATCGCCGGCGTATCTGAAATAGAGCCTCGTAGAAGCAACGCCAGCGCCCGAATCCGTTGCCTCAAAGTGAACGTCAAAGGGAACGCCCGTGGTGCACTCATCAGCCCAGCAGTGAGACTGAGGGGTGGTGTAGTCAGCGAACACCGTAGCATCGGCAACGGATGGCGCATCCTCAACGTTGCCTGCCTCGTCCCGCGACACTGTGTAGAAACCATATTCGCCCTCGCCATCTGGGAACGCGAACGAGAAAGAACCAGAAGGAGTCGATCTCGTCTGGCCAGTATCTGTCCAAGCGCCGCCATTGAATTGATAATAGAGCGTTACCTGCTTGACGCCGGAATTGTCGTCGGAAGAGCTGTAATCTACCGTTATGTTATTCGTGGTCGTCCTGTCGGGAGCAGTGCACGAGGAGATCGGCTTCACATAGTCGTCATAAACCATCGGGCCGTCGAACTCGTCGGACTCAGGCAATCGGGCGCTCCCGCCGTGTCCATCCTCGCACTCAAAATGGTATTGTGCAGTTCCCTTTTCCGGAATTGTGCCCGTCCAGAAATAGGTCCCGTTGGCAGCACTCCCGGAATCAAGCGTCATATCGTGGGCCGTTCCGTTCACTACGACCTCGATTGAGCTCGGCGCATAGCCGCCCTCGCTGTAGTAATCGACCTTGAAGGTGAAGTTTGTATCGGTCCGGCCAGAATCGGGAGAGTACGTGGAATCAGAGAGGACTGGCCCGTAATTAACGGAAGGGCCATCATGAGCACCTGAACTCGGATCGCGGTCACTCCCGCCGTTGCCGTCCTCACATCGGAAATAGAAATCATGGTCGCCGGCAGAGAGCTTTGTGGTGTACGTATAGCTGCTGTTTGAGCCGGTGCCTGACATGTCGAAACCGGAGTCGTCGATATAGACCTTGATGACCGAAGGCCAATCCCCGTCCTGATCGTAGTAGTGAACTGAATACGTGAAATCCGTATCAGTTGTCCCAGAATCCGGCTCAACATCGCCCCCGGAGAGAATGGGATATTGGTTGCCTGTCACAGTTGGGTCATCATGGCTGCCCGAATCAGGGTCTCGGTCGCTGCCGCCGTTGCCGTCCTCGAAGTAGAAGTAGAAGTTATGATTGCCGGCGGAAAGCTTGGTCGAATAGGTGTATGTGCTGTCGGACCCACTCCCGTCCATCTGGTGCGACTCGTCGTCGATATAAACGTCCTTGACCGTCGGCTCATCCCCGTCCTCATCGTAGTAATCAACTGAATAGGTGAAGGTTGTATCGGTCGTCCCGGAATCTGGCTCAACGTGCCCATTAGAAAGAACAGGGTCGTAGTTGACGGAGGGTCCGTCGTAAGTGCCCGAACTGGGGTCGCGGTCGCTCCCGCCGTTGCCATCCTCGAAGTAGAAGTAGAACTCGTGTTCGCCGGCGCAAAGCTTGGTTGAATAGGTATAGGTGCTGTCGGCTCCGCTGCCACTCATCTGGTGCGCCTCGCCATCGATATAGACATGCTTGACCGTCGGCTCATCCCCGTCCTCGTCGTAGTAGTGGACGCTATAAACAAACGTCGTGTCCGTCGAGCCAGAATCGGGATCGACATCCCCGCCAGACAGATGAGGCGAATGGTTGCCGCCCTCGGTCGGATAGTGATAGCCCATGTCAACCGTGCCGGTGTCGTATTCACCACTCACCTGGGTCGTCCTATCGTCAAGCCCCGCGTCCTCTGCCGACTGACTCCCCACATCTATGCAAGGACTGTCCGTATCGAGATAATAGTCTCCGTGCGGCCCGGTCACAAAATCAGGATTCTGATGTATGTTTCCCTCACCCTCATCCTCATCCTGAATGCAGCAGTAGGTCGCTGAACAACCATGCAGGTCATCGCCGTTGTCCCAGATAATGCAATCGGTGATAGTAGGCGACGATCCACTGCAGGCCAGTATGCCACCATTGTTCTCCACGACCGTGTTATTTGTAATGGTCGGCGAACTTTGGTCGTCGCAGTATATCGCCGCAGTGCCCCCCCCAGCCCCATAGCCCCCCGAGTTGCCGGTCACTGTGTTGTTGTGGATAATCGGGCAACTATGCTCTTTGCAGCGAATGCCCGAGCCATCGCCGTCGCGCTGTATGGTATTCTCCGTGATGGCATTATTGCGGATGCTGGGGGAACTCGAGTTGTAGCAATATATGCCCCCGCCACCTGCCTCCGCGTTGTTGTACGCTATTGCGTTTCCGTCAATTACCGGCGAACTGCTATTCTCAGAGTATATTCCTCCGCCCCGCCCACCTGCTGCGTTGTCGGCCAGCGTGTTATTCTCAATCGAGGGTGAGCTGTTGTTGCAGCATACCCCTGCGCCCGCGCCGTCCGTCGAGTTGCCCGACACAGTGTTGCTCTCAATCGTGGGACTGCTCTCTTCATAGCAGTATAACCCTCCCCCCTTACCGCGAGCCGAGTTACCCGTCACTTCGTTGTTCTCAATCGTGGGTGAACTAGACCAGCAGTGTATTCCCCCACCGTACGCCGCAGAATTATCCCGTATTTGGTTTCCGGTGATCATCGGAGAAGCGTTGTCTCTACAGAATACCCCCCCGCCGTTGGGGGCTGAGTTGTCGCTTATCGTGTTATTCTCTATTGCACAAGAACCCGATCCTCCGTACCAGTATATGCCTCCCCCGTAGTAATAAGATCCTGGCACCGAGTTGCGGCTGATTGTGTTGCTCCTGATAATGGCCGAGGC
>CAZKNE010000371.1:0-2909 GCA_964554005.1 uncultured bacterium
CGCATCGCCTGCCTATGTGATGGGGTCTGCTAGTCCAGAGACGTCTGACGAGACCTTCGCTAAACAGCGCTTTATCGAGGCAAGAGAAAAGCTCGGTAATAGGATCGCCGCCGAGTTCGGAAATGATGTGGCGGAGATCGTCCAGGGGTTGACCAAAGTCGACCGGCTTATGCTGGAGTCGAGAGAGGCAAGAACGGTGGAGAACCTCAAGCGGTTCTTCGCGGCGGTTGGCAAAGACCTGAGAGTGGTGCCGATAAAGCTAGCCGACCGGCTACACAACATGCGCACTCTGAAATCGCTGCCTGACTGGAAGCAGATGAGGACGGCAAAGGAAACACTGACTCTGTATGCGCCTCTTGCGTATCGGTTTGGGATGGGCGAGGTTCAGTCGGAGCTGGAGGACTTGGCCTTCGAGTCGCTCTTGCCAGACATCTACAACAAGCTCGTTGAGAAGCTCAGGGCGACGGAGGACGAGCGCCTCGCCGCGTTAAAAGGTGCGGAAAAGGCTTTCCGCAAGCGTCTAATGGCCGCGGGCATCGATGCCAAAATCACCACACGGAACAAGCATTACTACAGCATATATCGGAAGATGGTGCGTCAAGGACTGACGGTCGATGAGGTCTTGGACATAGTCGGGATGAGGGTTATCGCCAAGACTGAGAGCGATTGCTACCAGGTGTTGGGGGAGGTTCATTCCCTCTGGCGCCCCATTCCAGGCACGTTCAAGGACTACATAGCTACACCCAAGCCTAATATGTATCAGTCACTGCACACGGTTGTTCTCGTTAGACCCGGCTACCAGCTCGAGGTGCAGATACGAACCGAAAAAATGCACCTAGTCGCCGAGCGAGGCATAGCCGCACATTGGCGTTACAAGGCAATGGCGGACGAGAGGCTGCTCAAAAAGCTTTACAAGGAGAGCGACGTCAGCCAGTGGGTCGAGGAGTTCATAACCAGCTACATAGAGAAGGACAGGGGCACAAGGCTGCTGGATGACATCAAGACGATGCTTCAGTCTGAGGATATCTACGTGATGACCCCGAAAGGGGAGATAAGGAGCTTCCCGCAGGGATCAACGATCATTGATTTCGCATACAGCATACACACCGCCATCGGCAACCATTTCGCCGCGGGGAAAGTCGGAGGCATCCAAAAGCAGCCAGACCAAGAATTGAAGACTGGGGACGTAGTCGAGATCATAACCGACAAAAGGGCAAGACCGAAGAAAGAATGGTTGAAGTTCGTCCAAACGCCGTTCGCTCGCGCCGCGATACAGAAGTGGTTCAAGCTCGAAGAGCGGCATCTGATGGCCGAGATAGGGCGGTCGGTATTGGACGAGCAGTTAAGGATGGCTCACGTCCCAAGCAAGAAGTTCTACAAGTCTCCCCGCCTGGCGTCGTTCATTGACCGAAGCGGGCTGTCGGACGTGCAGGACCTGTTCGTCAAGGTCTCGCTAGGTAAGATAAAGGTGCTGCAAGCGTTGGAGTTTGTTCTGCCCAAGAATCTCTACGAGAATGTCCACACTCTCAAGGTAGCCAAAACCCCTCCCCAGGCCGACCTGCTTGCCCGCATCCGCGCCTACAAGAAAGGACTAGTAATCTCCGACGCGACAGCCTCGGAAGTCATTCTCGC
Organism: uncultured bacterium; assembly: GCA_964554005.1. Classification (GTDB taxonomy): domain Bacteria; phylum B130-G9; class B130-G9; order B130-G9; family B130-G9; genus B130-G9. The sequence goes on from CAZKNE010000371.1 coordinate 1,633, forward strand.
CAAGTGCTGTCACCCTCTGCCAGGAGACCCTGTGGTGGGCTACATCAAACGCGGCAGCGGCGTTTCAATCCACAGGAGCGAATGTTCGCGGGTCGAGGAACTCCTGCCGGACAACATCAGAATAATAGGACATATAAGGTGGGACGTCCCTAAGTCATCTTTATTTGACACAAGATTGAGGCTCACCTCGGTGGATAAGAAGGGCGTTCTAGTCCATATCACCAAGGCGCTGTTGAACGCCAATGTTGACCTGCGGCAGATTAGGAGCGACAGGCTGCCGGAGGGCTCGATTCTGTTCAAGATCGATGCCCAATGCTCCTCAGCCAAGCAGATCGAGAAGGCGATAGACCAGCTGAAGGATATTGAGGGTATTATTGAAATAGAAAGAAAATAAACAAATCGCGCATGGGAGTGAGAATGCCAAAAAAGATCATTGCAACCAGCAAAGCACCGGCCGCGGTCGGCCCCTACTCGCAGGCCGTGCTCGCCGGCGGTTTTCTGTTCATCTCAGGCCAGATAGCGATTGACCCGAAGACAGGAGGCCTCACAGGCGGCCCTTCCGCCGAGCAGACCAAGCGCATAATGAGAAACATTTCTGCCATCCTTGAGGAGGCTGGGGCCTCGGTCAGCGATCTGGTCAAGTGCGACATCTTCGTAACCGATCTAGGTCAGTTCAAGGCCATCAACGACGTGTATGCGGAGTTCTTTGATACGCAGCCGCCTGCAAGGGCGACGATACAGGTCTCAGCTCTCCCACTTGGCGTTGACGTCGAGATCGCCGCAGTCGCTTACGTGAGGCACTAGCGCACTTCATGGGAATGAAGGAGGGTTTGCGCCATGTTACCTGCAACTGATGCGGGAGAGTTCTCTGACTGTCCGCATCTCGCAAGCGCTCTCGGAGTGAGTAGCCCATGAAGACCGCAGTGTGCTTTCCTGGGCAGGCTTTATCTCCTGTCTCGGACTTGCTTGGGCGCCTCAAGCAGCTTTCGGCCGCCGGGCCGACAGTTGAGGAGGGTGAGAAGTTCATCGAGCGAGTCAGGTCCTCACTATCGGAGCGAACCATTCAGCAGCTTGGGACGTTTATCGCGAGCGTCGCCTCGTTCAAGGTTTTGACGGAGGAGATGAAGGGTCCGGTATCGCTGTTGGTGGAGCACGGGATAGGCATGTACGCCGCTCTTGTTTCTGCCTGGTCTATGTCGTTCCACCAAGGTCTGGAGATTGTGCTGATGGCCGGGGACCTTCTCGACGAGGTAGCTGGCATGGGCGACTTCGAGATG
>CAZKNE010000372.1:0-2908 GCA_964554005.1 uncultured bacterium
CAATGCTCACTTTGGCGGGTCGATGGGCATACGCTACGTCAAGGAAGATTGACGCGAGGAGCACGGATCGGGATGATGGACCGGGGACGTGTTTGTGGTAACGTTGGCTTACCTGACCATCGCCGAGTCGGCCTGCTGCTGGCAGTACCTTGAGATGACAATAGAAGAGGGAATCGATCAGCTTGATACCCTCTCTGTGCGGCACAACTTTTGTTAATCAACAGGGAGATCTGCTGCAACCAGATTCCACAGCCCCGCAAGTCGTTGAACCAGTTGCTGCAGGCCGCACAGGTCACCTTGGCCAAAGTACTCCCCAACAGAAGGGTGACTCTAACCACTATAAAGAAGCTCCCTCCTCTACGCCACAAAAAGCGTTAATCCATGTGGGTTTACCGCGATGTGGGCGGTATCGCCAGAGAGGGGGGAGCATCCCTCTCTCGGCGAACCAGGTAGTGCAACATTTTAACCGTACCCTCCAAACTGGTAACACAGGTGACTATCTTGCCTCATAACGCAAGTCCAGCTAGTCCTATGGGCATTCTGGCTCCTCCTTTTTGGGAAGGCCAAAGTGCCATTCAATCCGGACCTTCGGCTCCTCCTCCTCGATAACTTGGAAAACGGCAATGGCGTAGGCGGTGCAACCACTAGGTGGTTCAGCTTTCAGCAGCAATATCTCCGGGCCACCCGGAGGTTCGATTGTGCCAGAAATCGAATATGTTCCGGGACCGCGGGTACCAAGGTTATTAGTCGTTGACCTTCCGTCCGCCGTGTAATCAGTGATGTTGACTTTCGCAAGGGCACTTACGTGATAGGTTATGGTGATTAATTCTCCTACCCTATAACTGTTCTTGCATGTCCTGATCCATGTTGTGATACATGTGCAGGGCTCATACCTCGGACAATCCGGACAGCAGGAATCGCACGGTGGACAGATGACTGTGGGACAGTCCTCGTAGTATTCCTCAGCACAGCAATCCTCAATCACTTCGGCACTGATTGCGGCAGCGGCGTTCACGATAGCCTCCAGGGACACCTCCGCGATGACGAACACATCAGCCACCGCCTCAGCCCACGCCTCAGCAGAAGCTTCGGCCTCCGCAGCAGCGAGAGCAGCCGCTTCGGCGTGTGCGTAGGCCATAGCGACGGCATCAACGTACGTCAGTGCCAACGTCCATGCACTGGCCGACGCCTCAGCCCACGTGGAAGCGTAGGCCCACGCATTGGCCTGCACCCAGGCCAGTGCCAATGCCGAGCCTTGTGCCGGGAATTGGCCGGTGGATATGATTTGAGCCAAGGCTGAGGCCCAAGCACGCGCATTGGCCCAGCTAGCAGCCAAAGCTGATGCTCGAGCATCAGCTTCTGCAACTGCAGCAGAAAAGGCGACAGCGGTTGCCCGCGCGTGTGCCAAAGCCGTCGCCGCCGACTGCGCCCACGCCAATGCCCGGGCTGAAGCCTCTGCGGCTGCTTCCGCGGAAGATCTTGCGTAGGCTGCCGCGACCGCGATCGCTTCTAGAGCAGCCTCAACAGATGCTCCTGCGAAGGCACGGATTGTAACGCAGGGTAGTGCCAAAAAAGCTCTCTCATATGCATAGGCTTGAACTTCGGCAGCAGCGTATGAGGAGGCTACCGCCGAGGCTTCTGCATGCGCTTCGGCCCATGCTGCGTCCGCCGCTCGGGCTGCTGCCAACGCTTCCGCATAGGCACTCGCAATGGCGGTAACTTGGGCCTGCGCCCCAGCAAGACTCCAAGAGAGAGCCATTGCCTGTGCCCGCGCCGAGGCCCACGCCCGGCGGTAAGCGCTGCGTGCCGCCCAAGCTACATCGGACACCCGGCCAACCCCGATCTTGTAGTCCTCGATTTCGCCTGCCCTAAATTGTCCGCTGCCATCCCATCCCCCGACCAGCATATAGCGAGTTTCCGAAATAGGTGCACGGGTGAGAGCCAGGCGCAGCCAGCGGGGTTCTGCGAGCGTTACAATCCAGTTTTGATCAAGCGGAATGGGAATCTCAATCTCAGTCTCTTCCCCTGGGTCCAGAGTGATCTGCAGGTTCTTGATGATCCACTCCTCCCCTTGCGCGCTTTCCCGCCACTGCCCGTCACGGTTGACGTCATAAAGGGCGTTTATGTACCTTACACCGTGGGGCGCTGTGCGAGAAACCTTGACGAGAATCCTGAACCGGAGAAGACCCGAGGGCAACAGCTCCAGCGACAGACCATCATCGATGTCGTCATCGACCAAGTTTGGCGTGAGGTCTGGGTCGTTCGGGTCATTTGCGTCCCTCTCCCGGCTTGTTAAGTACAGGTCCCCTAGAGCTTCGTCCCCGACCAACAACGCGTGAGCCCCCGGAGCTCCAGGTATTCGACTATTCTCCGTATTAAAGAGGGTCGGGAACCTTCCGATCACGTCTTGTCCGGGATCTTCAGCATAACCGCATAACTGGTTGTCCGGGGCATCACCGTAGTCTCCAATCTGCGTCACAGCAACAATGCTAAACTGCTCCGTCACCAATAGTGTTCCATTCATGTAGACATCGACTCGCCAGAGGCCAGGCCTTGACGTTACCCCTGGATCTTGGAGGATGGCAAACTCCTGCGCAACAGGTACCACGGAATAGGTCGTCTCGGCACTACCAACGACCACCGGGCCATCTTCCCGGTACTTGCGACCGTCAGGCGAGAACCACTTCCATGTTAGGGAGCGCTGGCCCGTGATTGGGCCTACCTTTATCCAAGAATAAGCGTGTCTATCCGTAGTCAGGAACTCATCCGCTCGATCGACAGCCGGCAAGGATCTGCACATCGCATGATCGAGCAGAATCTGCGCACAAGCCACGGAAGAAAAAGCAACTATGACAAGCAGAGAACAACCGATGACCAAACCCTTGCGTCCACTACGCGTGAATCTTTC
>CAZKNE010000373.1:0-2908 GCA_964554005.1 uncultured bacterium
GTCGCCTTGAAGCCCTTGCCGAGGTCTTGAATATGCTTCAAGTTGACCTGCCAGCGCTCGGAGGGGTTGTTGAACAGGGCGGTAGACTCGTTCGGTGCCTCGCCTGGCCTCTCGGAGACGTGGTAGGCGTAGAAGTTGCCGCCTGAGTTCTGCGAGAGCACATACCGGAACTCTAGCGACTGCGCACAGGTGCCCTTGTCGTAGTACTCCAGCGAAAACGTCGCGTCCGTGTTCTCTGTCGTCGCCCAGAAAAACGAGGTCTTCACGAAGTTGCCCAAAAGCGAGCTGCTACCGATCTCGGGCATCAAGAAGCCCGTCGTCCTCGTGGGCTTGATCGGATATATCCAGTAGGGCAGATAGGCCACCGGGAACTTCTTGACCCACATCGAGCCGTGGCGCAGGTAGATGTATTTATCGACATGGATGGTCGCACGCTTCATTCTAAAGGACCAATCGGGGACATCTTGCGAGCAGGACGAAAAAGTCGCGTCGTATGCTCTATATCTGTCGAGCTTGAAGCGGTCGAGCTCGCGGGCTCTGAGGAAGTATGACGGCTCCAGGTATGCCTCTACCGAATACACCTTCCCGAGGCGCGTTCTGAGGTTCATCTCGAGCTTGTCCCCGACGATCCTACTCTTCTGATACTCAAGGACGATGTGGCCAGTCGCTACGGTCTCCATCGTTCGCCTGTTGAAAATTATCTTGTCCGCGCGCAGCCTGACCTCGCCGAAGCGGATATCGACGTCGCCCTCGAGCGTTGCGATGCCCGTTTTGGCGTCATAGTGCTGGTGGACCGCATAGACCTGGACGGTGTCCTCCTTCTTGGCCATTTCCATCAGTTTCTTCTGTGTCTTTTCTTCCGCCGAGAAGAGCTTTTGCTGTGCGCGGGCCTGAGAGCATAGGAATAGGAATGAAACCAGCGTTAGACAAGCGAAAGAGATGTCCCACGCCCAGCACGAGCGCCGCTTGGGATGGATTAGTCTCGTAGGTCTAATCTGGCAGCTCAATCGTCTGCTTTGGGGTTGCGGGGGCTTCTTGTGCGGTCGGAGCCGCATCTTTCGCTCCTTTGTCAGAAGTCATATTTTGGTCCGGAGCGAAGAACGTGAGCAAGTCCCCAAGCACTTGTTTGAGGTGTTTGCGTTCCACGACGATGTCGATGAAGCCATGTTCCTGGACGAACTCCGCGCTCTGGAAACCTTCCGGGAGCTCCTCGCCGATAGTCTCCTTTATCACACGTGGCCCCGCGAAGCCGACCAGCGCCTTTGGCTCCGCGACGATTATATCTCCAAGCATTGCGAAGGAGGCCATGACGCCGGCGGTTGATGGATCGGCCAACACCGAGATAAAGAGGTTCCCCGTTAGGCCGAACCTTGCCGCTGCCTGGGAGGTCTTGGCCATTTGCATCAGGGAGAGCATGCCCTCTTGCATCCTTGCACCTCCGGTGCTTGCGATGGTGATCATGGGGATGTTTTTCTTGCCGGCTCGCTCGAAGCCTCGCGTAACCTTCTCGCCTACGACCGAGCCCATGCTGCCCCCCATGAACCTGAAGTCCATCACTGAGACCATCACCGGGCAGCCTCCTATCTCGCCTCGAGCGTTCAGGACGACATCTGTCATGTTGGTCTTGGCCTGATTTTCCCTGAGCCTGTCTCTGTATTTCTTGCTGTCCACGAACTTCAGTGGATCGGTCGGATAAAGCTCCGTATCAACCTCGGTGTATTCTCCGTTGTCAAAGATGAGGTGGCATCGTTCCGTGGCGGTGAGCTTGAAGTGGTAGTTACACTTGGGGCAGACCTTGAGGTTGTCTTGAACCTCTCGCCTATAAACGATCTCGCCGCAGCCGGGGCACTTGAGCCACATCCCATCGGGCATCTCGATCTTCGTGCCCTGGGCTGGCCTTTGGATGCCCTTCCGTTTCTTAAACCACATGACTGATAAACATTTGCTAGCCGCTCACGTTCCTGTATTGCACCTTTGAACAGGCTGAAAGCCCGTCCTACCCTCCTTGTCACAACTCAATGACCGCACCCTGTTCAAGTAGTGCCACGTCCCCCCCAAGCCCAGCAGCATCCCTCGCAATCCGCTCCACGTAACGTGGCTTCATGTGGAACAATCGTATAGGAACATCCTTCCCAACCAACGAGACAAGAACCTCAAGCTGCTCCGGGACGAGATGACCGGTCTTGTTGGCCAACTCCCTCAACTTGTTGGGAAAGGACGCCTCGATGAGCATGAGCTTCAGGTTCTCGGTTTCGCGAGCGCGTTGCATGATGGGGCCGACATCACGCGTGTCGGCGGAGTAGAGCATAGCGTTTTCGCCCTCAGAGATGACGAAGCCAACCGTCGGAACACTGTGTTCGACGCTGAAGGGGGTTACGACGAGCTCGCCGACACTCTTGGGCTCCCCGGGCCTGAGGGTCTCAATCGTCGCCACCGAACTTCCAGTCCGCTTGATGGCCGTGAAGTCAGGCCACATAGTGCCGTTGAGGAGATGGCGCTGAATTGCGGCGGCAGTCTCCGAAGTCGCTATGATCCTAAGAGGCGCCTTGGCGTCAGCGAAGATGTTGTCCGTCAAGAAAGCGAGGCTGGCGCAGTGATCGAGATGCGAGTGGCTGATGACTGCGGCGTCGATGCGCCTCTGCGCATCGAGGGGAAGCGACACAGCGGCCGAGCCCGCATCGAGGAGAATGTGGTCATTGTGTAGGAAGCCAGTCACCCAGTGATATTGAGTAACGCCTCCATAGCAGCCCAACACGCGCAGCTTCATGGCTTATCCTCCGCTATTTCCAAAGCTGCGGCAACGCCCGACATCGCCTACCCATCTTTTGCCTTTCAGTGCAACCAGCTGACAGCCCTCGTCGATGCAATCCTACTTTAGGACAGTGCTGCGAATCAAGCACAGCGCGTC
>CAZKNE010000374.1:0-2904 GCA_964554005.1 uncultured bacterium
GACGTCAGCTGCGGCCAGCCAGAGGTTTTTTACCCTCTCCTCAACAACTCCCAAAACCTTCAAGTTGTCTGGAAAGTCAAGACTCTTAACTATCGACAAATACTGATCTTTAACGCTCCCTATCACCACGAAGTCAGCGTTCGGCAGAGCAGGAGAGAGGTGGTCCTTCAAAAACAGTAGGCCATCCAAGTTCGGTGGATGCCAAGACGCAATGAATAGCACGACCGGCCTTGAGCATCCTAGAAGTGTCCTGGCCTGCTCGCGCGCCTTTTCGTCAGGCACAACTATGGTGCTCGTATCAACTGCATTGGGAACCACCCAGACTTTCTCCGGCTTGACGCTGAAAATGCGAGAAAGAGACTTGGCCTCATCTTCAGACGTAGCCCAAATCACATCAGACTGACGAGCCGCCGCTCGCTCCACGCGGCCGGTGTCGCGCAGCAGTCTCTTGCCAGTCCGCGTTTTCTTGAGGTATGCGGCCTTAAGCTTCGTCTCCACATTGTGCGCCTCATACACGACAAGCCTCGTCCGCTCAACACGACGAACCGCATCGAACAGGAAAGGATGTGATGCAACGACGATGTCGGCCTTCCCGACGAAATGCTCGATCACAGCCCTGATCATCGGCGTGTGCCGCATCAGCCTCGGCATCGCTACGTCCGATATGGGAAGCCCCGCCGCCTTCTCTAGCTCCCACTGCTCCTTGCTGTGGGTGGGGGTCATCGGAACCCTGACCTCGAAGAGCCCGTCGGCAAGCTCTCTAACCTGATATGGTTCGTTGTAGTTACCAACAGACACGACGACAACGTTGAAGTAGCGAGCTAGATGTCGATATAGGTGAAAGATGCGGGACTTTCCGCCACCGACTGGGGGATAGATGCCATAAGGCGATAGAACACACATAATTCTCTTATTTTGTCGTGAGTTAGCAAAGTCTAGCTCGAGGAAATTATAGGGTGCAAGCAGCTTGTCAACCAGGTTCTCCCAAGTCACATCGGAGACCGTTTCAAGCCCCTTTTGGCCCAACTTTCTGGCCATGCCCGGGTCTCTTGCCAGCAGCGACATCTTTTCTGCGATTGCCCGTGCGTCAGGCTCGCAAATAAAGCCATTCACGCCGTCTTTAATGAGCTCCGTCGGGCCGCCCGAATCGGTGCACGTTATCACCGGCTTGGCGCACTTCATGGCCTCGAGCGTAACTAGCCCGAAGTCCTCCTGAACAGGCCCAAAAACGACGGCCAAGGCGCTTGAGTAAAGGGCTGAGAGCCTCTCATCCGTCACATTTCCCAGAAGCTCAACCCTCGGGTCGCTCGCCGCAAGCGATTCAAGATATGGTCCCTGAGGCCCGTCGCCAGCGATTAACAGCCTGACATCCTCCTTGATGTGCGCCATCGCTGATATCACAAGGTCTATCCGTTTCGGCGCATCCAGCCTGCTCACTGAGAAGAAGTATTCGTATGGGCCTTCAGAGAGGTCCGGCAAAGAGCTGGGTGGATAAACGACAACAGGTTCATAACAATCAGCGGGAAAGTATTCAGCCCGGCTCTTGACTGTCTCCGAGAGACAGAAAAAATGGGACACCCGACGGTTGGAGAGGCCGATGCCGTCGAGCCAATGGACTATCGTTCTTATTAGCGGCCCTGGGAACCGAAGCAACGAGGCGCTCAGCCATGTCTTGAGACTCAACGGCAACGGGTAGGTGTCATAAAGGCCGCGAAGACGATGGCACATATAGACAATATGCCTATTTGATCGACACATCCAGCCGGGATACTTAAGTGATATTACAAGATCGAAGTGCCTCAGGTCGAGTCGCCAGAATCTTATATATGAGGCAAGTATCTGGCAGAGGGTCAGCTCTTTAGCTGGGACCTTTATTATCTCGACCTGATGTCCGGCGCGACGAAGTGCTTCTGCAAGGCCTGCGGCGAGTTTTTCTATGCCGCCTGGGCCGAATGGGACGGGGCTTAGTAGGGGGATGGTGATTTTCATTGGGGATCAGTTAGTTTACATAACATAGCTTATCAGAACCAATATGCATAGCCCCAAAACCCACGACCGCCGCCGCATCTGCCTCCTCCAAGAGCCAGCTCAGAAACCTGCAAGAACCTCGGGGATCTACTTTGGCTCCGCTTCTTCGCGAAACGAGTCACCAGTGAAATCGATCTTGACCGTCGGTTTGGCAGGTTCAACAATAGGAATAATGATGCGCACATCATTCTTGTTGACCGCGACGAAAGTGTTGTTCTGGATGGCCTTGCCAGTCGTGAGCGATGTTACCTCAGCCTCTGTGATGGGCAGGAAGATCTTATCAGGTAAGTTAAGGGTGTCAGTGAGCCTCGTCATTGTTCCCTCGGCCGGAACGAGAAGCTTTCCAACGATCTTGAACTGGCTGGTGAAAATCTTGATATGCGCGTCCCGCCGAGCGAACTGTTTTTTCATCTCGTCTGCCGCAAGCTCAGTGAAAGTGGCGTCGTGAAGCGCTCCTTCTGGGTTGAGCCGCACAGCCTCAATGACGACGGGTTCAAACTCCTCGTCCAAGGTCTCTGTTTCTTGCTCGTGAGTCTCTTCTTTGAAATCTGCTAGATCGAATTCCCGCATCTTCTGCCCTCCTAGGTATTCAGGCGTTCTCTATCTTGCTTTCAGCATTGAAAGCGTCCGGCCGCGAGCCGCACCATGTCAACTGAGAGGTCTCGCAAGAGACCCTCAGCTCTCGTTGCCATAAGCACAGTGGTGCCACGGTCGGATGCGCGATTCAGTATTGTTATTATTTCTTTGGTGGCGGAATTGTCAAGGCCTAGGATCGGTTCGTCCACAAGAAGAGCCTTTGGCCCGCCGGCGAGGCCCCGAGCGATCGAGAGCAGTCTTCGCTGGGCTTGCGAAAGAGCAGACACTGGGTTGTTGCTC
>CAZKNE010000375.1:0-2880 GCA_964554005.1 uncultured bacterium
GCGCGATGTAGAACTCGACTCCCGGCGTAACCCTCTTGCCCTTGATGACGGCCGTGCTGAGCGCATCTACGATCGATGAGAACGGATTGTTGTTGAAATCGATCGAGACGAGCGGGAGCTCGCACACATCTAGTATGCCGTTCAGCTCGTTATCGGCCGCGTTCTTAAGCGCCCTATTGACGTCATCCCTGTTAGTCTCCTGCTCCACAACGCACGAGAGATCAACTAGGGACACATTCTGGGTCGGCACGCGGATCGAAATGCCGTCTATCTTGCCCCGAAGCTCGGGAATAACGATCGCTGTGGCTTTCGCCGCGCCCGTCGTGGTTGGGATCATCGAAACCGCCGCGGTCCGCGCACGCCTGAGGTCAGGATGAGGGAAGTCAAGGATCCGCTGGTCGTTCGTGTAGGAGTGGATTGTCGTCATGTGCGCATATTCGATCCCGTAGGTCTGAAGCAGCACTTTCGCAATCGGAGCGAGGCAGTTCGTCGTGCACGAGGCGCACGAGATTATGTTGTGCCTCGTAGGGTCGTAATCCTTGTCGTTGACGCCGATGACAATTGTGATGTCAGGCTCCTTGGCAGGTGCGCTGATGATGACTTTTTTGGCTCCTGCTTCGAGGTGCTTGCTTGCTCCCGCCCTATCTCTAAATATGCCCGTGGATTCAATGACGATATCGATCTTATCATCTCGCCACGGCAGATTGGCGGGATCACGCTCCGCGGAGACCTTGATCTTCGTGTTGCCCACCATTATGGAGTCCTTGCCGTAAGAGACGTCGCCAGGAAACGGGCCGTGAGCCGAATCCCACGCCAAGAGATGAGCAAGCGTTCTCGCGTCGGTCAGATCGTTGATCTGGACGAACTCAAGTTCGGGGCTCTTGTAAGCCGCCCTGAAATAAAGCCTTCCAATTCTTCCAAAGCCGTTGATCGCAACTCTTACCGCCATCAGTTCTACCTCATCTTCGGTTATTGTGAAGCGAGCCCGCCGCGCACAGCTGCGCCCTGCACCATAAGCCTCATACTACGAGGTAAGATGGCTCGCACTCCAACATGCACAACACAAACACCGTTACTTCTCTTCTGGTTCCTCCGCAGCCTCCTCGAACAGGTCAGAGGCAGTCGGCTCCTCCGGCGGGGCAGCCGTCGCGGCAGCCTCCGGCCCCGCCTCGACCTGGGAGACATCCACCGAGACTGGCTTGCCAGCCTGGGCAACCTCCTCTTCGTCCTTTGGCTGCTCCGTCTCTTCCTTCTCCCGCTCCTTTATCAGCTCATCAATGTAGGCCTTGGGGTTCTCCTCATTCATCGAGAGCGAGACAAGGCCTCGCAGTATCTCGAGAGTTGGGACGACCAAGTAATCTGCGACAGGTGGGTCCGCGTCAAGCGACTCAATCTTGTCCTTCATCTGTGGGACGAGGTTGCCCGCCCTGTTGAGCTTCACATCCTCTGGACTCTTGACCTCACCAACACCGCCCTTAAGTTCCGCAATCAAATCATCCAGCGCCTCGACCAGGTCTTTGTCCTCAAGATAGCTGTCGTCCTTAGCAGCTGCAAGGAACAAGTTGTTTAGAGGCGTGGCAACGCTGTCAACGGTCTGCATAGCCTTCTCGTCGTCGGTGCTGAAATCGCGTTTGAACCGCTCGCCGAGCTGGTTCTCCCTCTCCCCCTGCTTTTCCGACGCAAAGGTCTTGCTCTCTACAAGAAACGGACAATCCCCGGGACAGTTGCCCTCTGCTTGAAGCAATCCGCAACACTGGGAGCAGATCATCGCGTTCTTCAGCGGGCAGAATCTCTTGCCCCTCCTCTGTTCACAAATTACACACTTACCCATTATGATTATCTCCTACTCAAAAAATCCGGCACGCACAATAAAAGCACGCTCACAATCGTGAGCATAAGGCAACCTATTGAAACGATTCCACCCACGATATTGGCTGGAAAGCGTTTGACCTGCGAGGCATAAAAGCCCCAGAACAGACCGACCAACCCAACAGCGATACCAGCAACATAAAGACCCATAGGAAGAGCCCCCTTAAATCGGCCAACATCGGCCAGTATCTATCAATTCGGTTGAGGAGGATGCGACCACAGCACATGAAAGTCAAGCCGCGCTCATCGTGCCAGGCGTGCCAACGAACGCCGTATAGTAGAGAGCGAACCTAAGAATCAACGCCATCGAACACGCAAGATAACAGCGGTCGAAAACACGCTTGAGGCCAGCACGCTAGAAACCTGCCCGCTTGGCCCGCCGCTTGCTCCAGAAACCTGGGCGCTCTTGCGTGTCCTTAAAGCGGTCATGGACCCAAAGCCACGCCTCGGGATACTTACGTAAGAACCGCTCAAAGACCGCGTTGTAGGCCGAAGTGTTGATGGCAAGGAACTCCTCGTAATTGTCACAGGGCTGCATCGGTATTCGGTCGGAGAGAATCAGCTTGTATCTTAAGTCAGGGGAAAGAACCCCGGCCCCGAAAACCACATCCGCCCTCGTCAGTCGGCTTAGTGCGGCGGGAAGAGGTGAGCTTGCGACATTCATACCACAAAGCCTTGCAAAGATGCACTCTTTCCTGTGGACGTTCTGGTCAAACAGAATCGCCACGATCTTGCCAGCCTTGAGCTCTGAGACGATCTTTCTCAGGGAGTGTCGGCGGGCGATTATGGTCGATCCGGCCATCCTCCTCATTCGGCCAATCCATCGGTCCAGGAAGCGATTGTCAAGCGGCCTTGCCAGAGCCGTCAAGGGGAATCCCGCCTTCGTCATCCCGAGCTGAGAAAGCTCCCAGCAGCCGAAATGGCCAATCAGAAGGATCAGTCCCTTGCCGCCCGCGGTCGCATCCCGGACGGCCTCGATGTTCTCGAACGCGAAGAGCTCGTCCACGGGTC
>CAZKNE010000376.1:0-2878 GCA_964554005.1 uncultured bacterium
TTCCGTTGTCCTTGAGGAACTTGCCGAGCGGCACGCCTCCGTAGCAAAGCTCGACCTCGCGCACATCGTGCAGACCGTTCGGGTCAAGCACAAACGCCTGCACGCCGAGCTGAAAGCCGCCCGAGGAATCGACCTCAGCATTGAAAAAGCCTGCTGCATAGACGCTGGGCGCGAGCTTGTTATTAAACATAATGACGAAGGAATCCTGCGCAGATATCCCCACGAAGTTCGAGTAGCTTTCAAAAGGAGTCCAGGTTTCGCCATCGCTTTCAAATACCGACACGGCTATCGTTACGAATTGCCTGGCGATGAGCGTGTCCTCGTTCGAGAAGACCAGATAGTAAATCTCGTCATCGGGAATCTGGACCTCAAACTCATCCGTTCGGCAGTCCTGTCGCCATTGATATGCTGAGAATGGCTCCTCCTGGCTATACTTCCCGAAGTTGTCAGCGTCGAGAATGAAGAAATCGACGTTGGCCGTGTCCTCCTTCTTCTCGGCGAAAGTCAGCGCACTGACGCTATACAGGGTCTCATAATCAGCTCTGAATGAGATATGCAGCTTGTATGGGTGCTGCGGAGCTGACGGGAGCTCTATCGGCTCGATCTCAGGCAGCTGGGGAACGGCTCCCTCCTCGATTGTCCAGGTATGATTGTAATCCATACCCTCCTGAGTATCCGTCAGAAGCTGCTCTTTGGGCGCGTCACCCGCCCTGCTCTTGACGTCGAACCAGTAGTCGCGGTGGTCGCCCAGGTCCAGGACCACCTCGCCCGACGAATCGGTATATGCGCACAGAGGGCTATCCAGCTTCTCGCTGGGCTTGTTCTTCCAGCGGACCCACGGCCGAACCTCCGCACAGTCAACGGGATTGCCCTGAAAGTCCTGCACCTTCGCGTGGAAGCGGCAGGACTTGCTGAACCTCGCTGTCGCGTTCACGGGGAAGCTATCGCCTCGGTCCTGCTCAATCGCGGACAAGTCCCTGGTTCCGCCGTAGTCCTTGTCGTTAAGCACCTTCTGGTCCGCTATCATAGCGCTGCCGACGTTGAAGCCGACCTGGTAGCCATACCAGTCCTGCTCCCAGAACTCGCACGTCACGTGGTCCCACGACTTGTTGCACACACCCGCCGTGGGTAGCAGGCAGGCTCTGGCCGCGGCGTTGAGCAGGTAGCGTATCTCGCCGCAGTTGCCGTCGTGCTCAAAACATATCTGGTTAGGCTGACTGGGCCGACTGCCTCTCGCCCTGAAGTTGATCATTCTTGATGTCCAGTTGGAGATGACATCGACAGCCATCGAATTGGGCTCAAACGGCCTTAAACCAGGCAGCGAGGCGTTTGTAACGCTGTCATCCCAGAGGTAACTAGCGTTACCTATCACCTCGCGGAGCACGGGGAAGCCGTAGAGCGCAACGTCGTCGATCTCCTCGGATACGTAACCGAGCTTGAAGAGATTCAGGTCCGCCCATGACTCTTCAGGAGAGCAAGCTCCGTGGAACTCCAGCGTGCCTCGAAAGTCATCCACCCACGATTCGAACTTGTCCATGAACTCGGCGCTCGCCACAGTTTCGTAGAACGCCCTATCCTGGTGTGAGGGGATGATCACCTTGGAAAAGTGGCCCCATTGGCCTGGACTTAACATCTCTTCAGCGGAGACAACCCAATTGGCTATCCCGTTGTCATCCAGTGCCTCCTGAATTGGGGACAGAATATCCCAGTTACCCGAACCATCGACAATAGCCACCTGGTCTTCGTAATCCGGATCGATCCCCTGCCTCAAAAGGAGGTCGGCCCACTGGCCGTTGGAGCGCATCGTTATGTTCTCCAGCATGTCCCCCTTTCCTGCAGCGTGGGCCCGTTCAACCTCCAGGGTAGTAACGATGACGCGGGCCTGGCCCCAGATGTATTCCACAAGCACGGGCTTCTCAATGCCAGGCCCGCCGACTATCACGCCGTCAGGGCACTTCTTTGAGCCGTCCACGAGGTATCCGGCCGCGGTAGGCCCCCAGCCGTCAACGTCAGACTCGTCTATCCTGTTTGGCTCTCTGGTCATGTAGCTGAGGCTGTAGTCATACTCCTCCGACGGGTTGTAGAAGAGGTATTCGCGCCAGAAGTAGCCATAAGTGTTCGCATTCTCCCTTGGCTGGGGACTCATCGATGGGTCCTCTTTGCCGAGCTTGGGATGCACCACAAACCAGTAGTAAATGGAAGGTGGAAGCTCGTACTGGCCCATCTTGCCGTCTCTGATCGTCCGGTACCGAACGGTGGAGTAGAAATCGGGGTCCACACCAGCCTGGCCGTAATCCACAATGTCAGCATAGGGTATCTCAGGATCGATCTGATACAAAAGCTCCGCGTTACGGACATAAAGGTCCGGGTCCGTTCGGCTCAAGACGCTCTTTGACGAGTGGGCAATCGTGAATGCCACCTCGTCGATGAGGCGCGGGTCCGATATCGAGAGCAGCAGCTGTCCGTAATCTTCCTGATCTCTCGGCGACATCCGCGTGAACATATCGTAGAGGTCCATCTTGAGCCAGTCGGGAACGGTCTCGAGCGACTCCTCGGCTGATGGCGAAATGGCCGTCTTTGATGTGAGGTCTCGCAGGTAGTCGCCCTGCCCGTCAAGCGCAACCAACACGCCATTATGGGACGCCCTCTCCCCGCTCTGATGTTCTGCGTCAGGCGCCGCAACCATGCCTGGAAGCGGCTGGACCGGAACCGAATACGGCCCAGCCTGGCTGGCGAGCTGCAAGCCCGTTGCCAAACAAAGAATCGCTACTGACAAGACTATTCTGTTCATCCTATCTCCCCTCATGATTGCCGGCGTGACCTGCAAGTATCACGCCGCAAGAACGCAGCACCCGTGTATGAATTATCGATCTTACCG
>CAZKNE010000377.1:0-2873 GCA_964554005.1 uncultured bacterium
TCCGTCAGCGAGGGAGGCCGGGGAAAACACGATGAGGTCCGGCTGTGCCATGATGCTTTCTACTCCCATCCCGCGCGGCGTCTGCATCAGATGCCTCGTGTGTATTGCGCTTGTTCTGGCCGTTTATAGCTATTCTGAATCTGGCGTAGCTGCTGATGAGGGCCGGACAAAGTCTGCTCAAGCTATGGTCTCTACGGTCGCTACCGTAGGAGGGGAAGATGCGCCCTTCCAGAGTGCCGAAGATTTTATGAGAGAGGCGAAGAAGTTCCTCGCCGGCGGGCTCTATCTCGAGGCGGCAGACCTTTTCGAGACGGTGCTAACATACAAAGACGCAAAGCAGCTGTGGCCAGAGGCAATGCTCCTTGCGGGCAAGTCCTACTTCAAGGCGTCAAGAGCGATCGATTCGGACAAGCTTCTCAAGGAAGCTATCGAGAGGTTCAAGGTCTTCGAGAAGTCATTTCCCGATTCCCTGCTCATGGAGCAGGTGAATTATTTCTGGGGTCTTGCGCTCTTCGAGTCGGGCGACTGGTTTGAGGCGGAGCCGAGGTTTTTGGCGCTTTTGAATCGCTTCCCGGAGAGCCAGTTTGCTCCCGACGCTGAGTATCATTTGGGCCGGATCATGGAGAAGGCGCAGAAGTACTTAGAGGCGCAGAAGAGGTACTATAAGGTGATTGAGTATTATCGCCGTCCGGTGAAGGATGTTGAGGATTCGACATTCAGGATAGCGAGGATCAGCGAGCTCATCGGCAAGCACGACCTGGCGGTCAAATGGTATTTGCTGGCCTGCAAGCGCAACCGGACGCGTTGCCTAATGGACAGCGACGTTTTGTTCTACTGCGGGAACGCTTACTACGCTCTCGGGAAGCCCGGTGAGGCTGCAAAGCAGCTGCGGCGTTTTGTGAATATCTTTCCTTCCGATCCTCGCTACGACGATGCGATGCTCACGCTCGCCAGCAGCCTCTCAGCGATTAATGACCTGAAGGGAGCGGCAGCCATTTTGTCCGCTGTGTTTGGCTCGAGCCGGCCTGAGAAGCGAGCGGAGTCGCAGCTTAGGCTCGCGGAACTGGAGCAGCGGACGGGCAAGAAGCTCTCCGAGGAGGGCTTCATGGCTCTCTACAAAAAGATCATCGACGAGACGCCCTATTCGGACCAGGCGATCGTCGCCTCGCTGCGCATCTCGAAGGAGTTTCTGAAGGATGGCGATTTCAGAAGCTGCCTGAAGTATGTGGATTGGTTCTTCATGAGCTTTGACCAGAACAAGTTCACGAATGAGATGCTTGACATGAGGGACGAGGCCGTTTTGGGGCTTTTGCGATCGCACCTTGACGAGAAGGAATACTTCGTCGGCGCAATGCTATTTGAGCGGCGTAAGGGGCAGATTCGCAAGGCGTCGTCGGTTACGCGGGCGAGGTTCTTGGCCGGGCAGGTCTATTTCGGGCTCATGGGCTATCGCCGGAGCACTTCGCTCCTCAATGCGACAGAGGACAGGTATCTCAGTCCTGATGATCGCAGAAGGACACGGCTGTTGCTTGCGCTTGAATCGTACTTCGAGGGGTCGAAAGAGAAGGCGGTATCTGCGCTTGAGAAGCTAGCCGTGGGCAAGCTGGATGACATAACCTTCACTGCCCGGTGCCGTCTGATTGACATTTTGCTCAGAGAGAACAAGGTGAGTGAGGCGCTCGAGCATTATCAGAAGCTCTCGCCGAAGTATTCCGACACACGATTCGTGCTCTGCCTCGACTTTCGCGCGGGCCTTATGCTGTTCAGCAGCAAGCAATATGCCGCAGCTAAGGAGGCCTTCGACCGTTACCTTCGGTTCAATATGCACAGTCGTGAGCTTCTCCGAGCCGCACTGGGCGAAACGGGCGAGTCGGCGCCGTCGGGCGGCGAACCCACCGAAGCGATCAAGCCGCTCGACTGCCGCTCCTACCTTGCGACGGCCGCTTACTTGCAGAAAGCCAGGTGCAGCGCCTCACTTGGTCAGAAGGGTGACGCTGTCTCTTTACTCGAACAGGTGGTTGATGAATGCCAGCAGTCTCCGCTTGTATATCAAGCCTGCTGCTTGCTGGCCGATCTCAAAGCTCAGCAGGGCAAGAACGACGAGGCCACGAAGGTGCTCAAGAAATGCGAGCAGTTCAAGGCAGAAGAGAAGGTCTTCAAGGAGGCGCAGTCGCTGCTTCTGTCGGAGATGGAGATGAAGAGGCGGCTCGAGGACATATCGAGCTGGTGGGTGGACGAGAAATGAAGCGGTTTCTGATTGTGCTAACTGTGATATTGGCCGCGGTGGGCGTGTTTTGGGGAGTTTCTCGGTTGATCGTTACCGATGAGGAGCGCATTGAGGCTATCGTCAAGGAGGTCTCTCAGGCGATAGCGAATGAGGACCTCGCCGGCTGCATGCGGCACGTGAGCGATGATTTCATGTATCAGCCCAAACATGTGAATAAGTCGCGGCTTGCGGCGCACGTGCAGCAGATTTTCGCTCGAGCGGATAACCTGGAGGTTACTATCTCGCAGCTCAAAATCGACGTCGAGGGCGAGAGGGCAACAATTTCACTGCGTTTCAGGTTACTTGGCACCTATGTTGGCAGGATGGATCAGTTCGTGGGGAAGCGGGGCTTCATCCTGGGCGCGCCGTTGAAGGCCGCAAGGGCCACACTGCAACTCAGCAAGCGACATCGCGCAGAAGCACCAGCCGGCAACCAAGCGGTCTGGATGCTCGACCGAGCTACCGAGTTCAACCCCGGCTTCTAATGTGCCCACTAAATGCCGTTGACCAGAAGGGCTAGTCTTGCGTTTCGCATGGACGCCAGGCTGAATCTCCTATACTACATAGCGCTTGCGGCATCCTTGGTCTTCGCCAAGAACGTTCTTAG
>CAZKNE010000378.1:0-2864 GCA_964554005.1 uncultured bacterium
TATCTAAAGAAGGCTATCCCGGAGTTTGCCATCGGGGATACACTTCGGGTCTATGTGAAGGTCAGGGAGGGCGACAAGGAGCGGCTCCAGCTGTTCGAGGGGCTTGTAATCAAGCGTCGTGGGTCCCGCCTGGGAGAGACCTTCACTGTCCGACGCGTTACGCACGGCGTCGGCGTGGAGCGCATCTTCCCACTCAACAGCCCGAACATCAGCCGGATCGATGTCAAGCGAAGGGGCCGCGTCCGGCGGGCGAAGCTCTACTATGTTAGGAAACTTCGAGGCAAGGCAGCCAGAGTCAAAGAGAAAAAAAGAGCTCAAGCGACGAGTAAGCTCCAATAGCAGCGCCTCAACATGACTACGCTCGCGCTGTATCCTGGAACATTCGACCCGATCACGCTCGGGCATCTTGATGTTGTTCGTCGCACGCTTGGTATATTCGATTCAGTCGTTGTGGGCATCGCACGAAACATGAGCAAGACAACGACATTCTCGGTGGAAGAGCGTCTAGCGATAGTGCAGGGGTCCCTTGCGGAGCTCAATCTTGGGCCGAGCGCGCGGGCGGAGGTGTTTTCTGGCCTAACGGTTGAGTTCGCCGCGAGGGTGGGCGCGACCTCGATCATCAGAGGCATCAGGGCAATAGCGGATTTTGAGACGGAGTTTCAGATGACGCTGATGAACCGCAATCTTAGGCACAAGATCGAGACCGTATTCTTGATGCCGAGCGAGCGGTATTCTTACGTGAGTTCAAGCCTCGTCAAGGAGATATGCTCCCTGGGCGGGGACGTGAGCAACCTCGTGACCGGGTGTGTGCTTCGCGCGCTCGATGCGAAGCTTTCGAGGGACTGAAGAATCGGACCGTCATGCACATATATAATCGCTCTGATCGAATCGAGCATCAGGTCCAAAAGGAGGTCTGTGATCTCTTGCTCAGGAAGGTTAAAGACCCACGCATCAAGTTCCTCACGATTACGGCCGTGAAGGTAACGCACGACTTGAGGCAGGCACGAATCTACTACACGCTGCTTCGGCGAGATGAGGAGCGTTCGGATGAGGTGGAAAGAGGGCTAAAGAGCGCAACCGGCTTTGTGCGGGCTGAGCTCGGCAAGAGGCTGCGGTTAAGGAGAGTGCCGGAGATACATTTCATTAAGGACGAGCTTTACGAGCAGGCGCTGCGTGTGTCCGAATCGATCGTCAATCTTGAGAGAGAGGGTGAAGAAAAGTCTGACGATGAGCGATGATGCGCTTCAGCAGGCAGTGTCAATCATTAGCAATGGCCGGACGTTCGGGGTAGTCTCCCACGTTGACCCGGATGGCGATGCGGTCGGAAGCATCATTGCGGCAATGCTGATGCTTCGCAGGCTGGGCAAGGAAGTCCGCTCGCTTCAGAATGACACGATCCCCGACATGTATAGCTTTCTGCCCGGATACGCGCTCGCTGCAAAGACCGATGTCGCGCCTCGCCGGCTGGGGCCGGGCGAGCTGGACTGTGTGATGGTCTTTGACAGTTCCTCGTTCTCCCGTGTCGCATGGGACTACGACGACAAAAGTGTCCCGGCCAAGAGAGTGATCAATACCGATCACCACAAGGACAACGCACTATTCGGAGATGTGAACATCGTTGACGGCAAGGCCTCGAGCGCCTCAGAGTTACTCTTTGGCATTATCGATGCGTTTGGCCTGGGTGATGACGTTCAGATCGCCGCAAACCTATTCACTGGCATCTCGACAGACACAGGCTCCTTTTCGTTCTCGAACACGACGCCGGCGGCGCTTACGATCGCGGCGCGGCTGGTCGAAACGGGCATAGATGTGGCGGGCATAACGAAACAGCTGGAATGCAACTTCACGTTGCCGAGGCTCGTGTTTTTTGGCAAGGTTTTGGCTTCCGCTCAGTCCACTGAGGATGGCTCGCTCGTCTGGATCGTGGGGACCGAAAAGATGAGGCGCGAGGCGGCATTTTGGGGTTCAACGGAGCAGTTTACCAACTATGCGATGAAGATTCGTGCGGCGAAAGTTGCGATCTTCTTTTCACAAGATGGTGCCGACCGATACAAAGTTAGCATCCGTTCGAGAGGGCAGATTGATGCCCGCGGGCTTGCGGCATCGTTTGGTGGAGGTGGCCACGAGCGAGCGGCAGGCTGCATTGTGCGCGGGAACCTTGATAGTATAATCTCCGATGTGGTCGAGGCTGCTCGCAGCGAATTGAAACAGGCGGCCCGTTCGCACCGCAAAGCTTTATTGGATTAGGGTAAGGTCGGCATCGAGGGCCTCAGGATTCCTCCTGAGTTCTTGAATTGTCGGGATAGGCAGGATCATCTTAGCTGAGAAGTGGGAGGCATGTCTTGAGCAATAGATCAGCTAACGTGAATGTGTTCGAGCCCTTTGGGCTACTGAACGTGTCAAAACCGAGGGGCAAGACCTCGTTTGAGGTGGTAGGTCTGCTCAGAAAACTGCTGCACGTCAAGAAAGTGGGTCATACAGGAACATTGGACCCCATCGCAAGCGGCGTCCTGCTCCTGTGTGTTGGCAGGGCGACGAGGCTGCTTGACTATCTCATGGGGCTGCCGAAATCCTACGTTGCCTGGATGAAGTTGGGCGTTACAACTGACACGCTCGATTCGACCGGCAAAGTATTGGAGGTCAGGGAGGTCCCGGAGTTTAGCTCTGAGGATATCGAGCCAGTTCTTGACCAGTTCAGGGGGCAGATTAAGCAGGTCCCCCCGATGTTTTCCGCGATCAAGCGGGACGGCAAGAAACTGTATGTTTTGGCCCGCCAAGGCGTTCAAATAAGTGTGGAGCCGAGGGATGTTACGATTCATGAACTTGAGCTTCAATCGCTCTCGAGATCAACGGTGCAGCTGGGA
>CAZKNE010000379.1:0-2856 GCA_964554005.1 uncultured bacterium
TCGCCAAGCGACAAGCCGCCATACCGCGATATTGCGCTCCAATCGCTGCATCTACGGAGTCTATCCGCCAACTCGCCCTCATCGACGAAGACCGCTATCTCAAGCCCCGTCAGAATCTCCTGGTAGTCAGGGCGTTTGTTACTCCCCGTTCCTAATGGTTCCTTCTTGTTCTTGATCCTCCACGAAGTGCGAAGAATAGTCGAGACCTCCGGCGTCCTGGTGATCGCCAGTGCCAGGCGAGCTCCGATGTATTCTCGTCGGTCTTCCTCACCTAACATGGCCAGAAGAAACCCATAGACCGTTGCTGGCGGCGGCACGCGCTCGCTTTCAAGAAACTCCCTGGCGTATGACTTCTTGAACCCGCACACCGGCACCGACACCCTCAGGTTAACCGCAGACATATTAGTTGTCCCCGCCAGACAATTCATCAAGCTGGCTGCGGATAACCTTCTTGAATTCCTCAAAGCACGTCTTGACACCGTCAAAGAGGTGGATGCCATCAAGCGACTTGAGACCGTCGTTGGAATCTATCTGTCCGCCGATATAAAGCTCATGGGCGCTAATATCCCCGGCCCTAACACGTCTAACCAGCTCGGGAACGTGGATTGTCCCATCGTCTTCCTGCTGAAAACAGTAAAGGAGCCTCGGCGCGGGGTCCTGAGTCACACGAAAGACGACCGACTCTGGCGAGAAATCGAAGAGGAATCGGCTGTGATTGCCGGCTACCTCGCCCAGGTTGACGATCGCGTCGAGCGTGTCGAATACCCTTTCTCTGTGCGCAAGTCGCTCCGGCGTCATGGCGAAGCCATACTGATAACGAGTCGCGTGAACCTCGGCGCCGTAGAGACTAGTTCGCCCCTTCTCGCCACTCTTTGCGTTATAGGTTATGTCCCCTACGTATGGCGTCGTGGAAATGGCCCGTGCGACCTCCAGCACGCCTCTACGGCGGTCCGCTGTGCCCTTCGCGCCTTCGGTCTTCCCGCCTTTAGCTTCCATAAAGCCCAAAACATCGTCATCGATGTACTTGGGCATGTCCTTGCCTTTGCCTTCGGGGTCCATCCAAGGGAGCTGGGCCGCATCCTGCCACTTGTGATCCTGCTTGTCCTCGATCCAACGCCTGTTCACGGGTATGCCTTTGAACTGCCAGTAGTATCTGATGGCCCATCGGATCGCTTCGGACGAAACAGTCGTGTGAACATTCCCATGCCACAAAAGCTTCTGAAGGGTAGTGATATTCCCCTCACTCTCTCCGCGGTTGTTTGCGGCCACACCATTTGCTGTGAGCACAGCCCCAAAAATGTGCAGACTCATGATTGATCCTCCATGTCTTCATTGGTTTGTTTCTCAGTTTCGATTTCCTTGCCTTTGTAGGACGCAAGTGCCAGCAAAGCCAAATCCCTCGTCCTCTGCCAGTTTGGCCCGGTGAAGAGGGGTAACAGCTCCTGCCAGCTTTGCTGCAACGCTACGTTTGGCCTTCCACGCGCGAAAAGGTCAGCGAGCTCCGCGCGCAAGGTCTCCGAGTTCTTGGCACGCATCAGCCCTGTTCGCATGCGCTCAAACTCACGGTCAAAAGGCATTCTCTCGCCCTTCTGTTTCGCCTGTGCCGCTACAGCGCCCAAGCGATTACGAATCGCTATATGCACCGCCTCGACCAGCTTCTTGTCGGCGTCATTCGGCCACTTCATTTGTTCAACCATCTTAGACAGACCTCCTTTCTCGTAAGACACGACTCTGTAGAGCTCCTTTGAGAGCATCAATTGACTAAAGCCTAAAAACCAATCTTGGCGGTTCGCGATGTTGTCGGCGAACAGCCCTCTGCATTGACTGGTTGCTACGTAGTAACCTGCTCTTGGCTTCGGGTCCTTCTTGGTCGGCTTGGGCTCCTTGACGACGATCTTGTTAGGCATCGTCCTTCGTGCAGCATCAAAGAGTCCTAGCTGATTCGCGTCAACCTTCTCAATTGTGGTAACGAAGGTTCGTGTTCTCTGTTGGCTGGACCAGGCGACCGTTCCCATGGTAATGGCGGTTGAACCGACCACTCCAAGATCATCAAGAGCGTCTTGAGCCTTGAGGACAAGGAGTGCCGACAGCGATGCATCGCCAAGTCCGTCAGCGGAGAGCTCCTTGATGGGGGCGCTCAGATAGCGCAGATAAGACCTGCCGTAGGCGACCAACTGCACGACGTGAGGAAAGACAACCGCATATCCACGTCTTTTGTCCATCTTCCCGTCGAGGCCACGGTGGTGCAGTCTGTAATAGAGCGATGCAACCGGCGCGAAGATGAGACACAGAGCTCGGTCGGGAGGCTCGTCTATTGCTGTTGCAGTAATACTTCCGTGACGTTTTGCAGCACCTGGAAACAGCCATCCTTTGATTCTTGCGGTGCGCTTAAACTCGCCGTTTGAGCTGAGAACATCCTTAGACGCGACTGTATGGGCATAATGCTCTATGAAAGGTTTGTAACGCACCGCAACTGTCTTGTCACTAAGATTAACACTCCGTAGGTTGTCAGGGGTCCCCTTGGGGATCATATTCTGCTTATTATGTTGCAGGAACGTCATTCGTAGCGATTCGCTGAATGCAATCCTCTCGAGATCCCCCATTGGATGCTTTCTGTGGGCGGCGAAGTCGATGAGGCCATTCTTATCGATGCCGAATGACTCCTGAAGTAAGCCCGGCAGCCAATCCCCCGGCTTCTTGTCCCACAAGAGCTCGACGTTGCGGTCGGAAAGCTCCCAAGAGAGGCCGGGGAACGTCCGACCAACCTCGTCGAAGTACTTCAAAGTCATATAGAGCCCGGCCAGGCCCACACGGTGAAGATGTGTCATGCCGGGGTCAAAGAGCCCGATCTTCATT
>CAZKNE010000380.1:0-2851 GCA_964554005.1 uncultured bacterium
TATCAGGTCCGCCAACTCAAGCGAATCCGCTCCGAGATCGTCCTTGAAAGACACATCGTTGGACAGCCGATCCTTCTTGACGTTCAGCTTGCTTACAATGGTGTCCAGAACAACACTCTCATCGAAAGCCATCCCAGCAATACCTCCTGTTACCAAACTTAAACTACCAAAACTGCGCCGGCCACTAAGGGCCGTTACATATATATTCCACCATTTACGTTAATCACTTGACCCGTGATGTATCCTGCATCATCAGAGGCCAAGAATGCAACCACATTGGCAATATCTTCCGGCCGGCCGAGCCGCTTCATAGGAATCATGTTGAACAGCTGCTCCTTCGCCTTTTCCGGCAAGCTCTGCGTCATCGGAGTGGCGATGTAGCCCGGCGCGATCACATTGACCGTTACACCACGAGATGCGACCTCCCTCGCAACGCTCTTGCTGAATCCTATAATCCCAGCCTTTGAGGCGCCGTAGTTGGCCTGACCAACATTGCCCATCAACCCTATCACGGAACTGATGCTGATCACTCGCCCTCTCCGACGGGAGGCCATGCCCCGTATCACACTCCTGGTGCAATTGAAGACGCTTCTCAGATTGACCGCCATAACGCTCTCCCAGTCCTCGTCCGACATCCGCATCAACAGCTTATCCCTCGTTATCCCAGCGTTGTTGACCAGGACGTCGAGCCCCCCGTAGTGCCGTTCTGTCGCCTTGACCATCGCGTCCACCTTCGCAGAATCGGTTACGTCGCACTTGAACGTCAGCGTGTCCGAGCCAAGCGACTCCAACTCGCGCTTGGTCTCAGCCATCTCAGCCTCTAGCAGGTCGCACAAAACAACGTTCAGTCCACCCCTCGCCAGGCGCTCAGCGATCGCCTTCCCGATCCCCCTAGCAGCCCCGGTAACGAGTGCTGCCTGTCTCTCCTCACCCATCTTTAATACCTCTATTCAATCCTAAACGCATCCCACACATTCGACGAAAAAACCAACGCCGTGTCAATCATTCGACCGCTGCCGGCCAATTCTGGCCTCACGCACGGCGCACGCCAGCCATCCTAGGTCTTGGCCAGAGGCATTTATAAGCCGTTGTCAGGTTACTCCTCCGCGCTGTGAAACCTCCGGCCTCTCGCCGATCGGGTGCTCGATGTACCTCCCTGTAACCTCGCCGAGCAACTGCATACAGGCCATCGCAACGAAGAACCCAGCAAATGGCATGCCCGCCGAAAACAGGATAAGCAGAAGGCACCGAACAAGCACGTCAAGGTATTCACCAAAGAACCCGAACACCTTCAGAAGCCGCCGAATATCGAAGGCGCTTCTCACGGAGCCAGTGCTCAGCCAAAGCGCTGCACCCCACGGCAGAAACAACGTTGAGATGATGCCAAGCACTATTCCTATCGTGAGGAGTGTGCTGTATGCAGAGTTCCCCCGATTGATGTGTGCCAACCATAAGAAAAGCGCCGGCAAGATATAATACAGAACCCACACCGCGAAGGCCTTTGCCCCGAGGACGAAGGACTCTCCTGCGCGCCATATAGGCAGACCCTTGTCCGTCTCTCGCCGAATGGCTGCTCTGAGGAGCTGCATCAAGTAGCCCTTAGAGAAGAAGAAAAGAACCGGTATCCACAACAGAAGGCCGCCTAAAAGCGTCTTGCGTGTCCAGTGCCCGTCCTCTAGAACCTTTCCCAGGGCTTCAGTAACTGACATCTTGCCCATCATGCCGCCTCCTATGCTCACTTCTTCCTCGCACGCCGAAACACCTGTCGTAATAAAGTGCCCCAATAGTGATAGATTGCCTATCAAAGTTCAAGACAAGTATGGCGGAGCAGCCGGCAGGTTCCTGATTGCGGGACTTGACACGTTGTCGCATAATAAAGATAGCAGCTTGTTTTAGGACATGGAAAGCATAATCAAGGAGATAGGTGTGAACAAGAACAATCCCTCAGACAGCGTGACGATGACAATCGTATATGACAACTATCAGCACCAGCAGGGACTCAAGACCGGCTGGGGGTTCTCCTGCGTCGTTCGGGGCCTTGACAGAACTGTCCTCTTCGACACAGGCGGCGACGGCGAGATGCTGCTTGCAAACTTCAGCGATCTTAGGATTGACCCGGCCGAGATCGACGTTGTTTTTCTCTCCCACATCGACGGCGATCATACAGGCGGGTTGTCCGCCTTCCTGGCAGCTAACACGAACGTTACGGTCTATCTGCCGGCGTCCTTTCCAAGTGGGTTCAAGGCCGAGGTTCAGCAGGCCGGCGCCGAGGTCGTAGAGATTCGCCAGCCACAGATGCTCTTCGGCAACGCTTTCACGACCGGCGAGCTGGGCCGCCTCAAGCTGGAACAGTCGCTTGTGGCGATGGTGGGCGACATAGGCGTCGTCATCAGCGGGTGTGCGCACCCTGGCATCGAGAGGATGGTCGCAAAGGCTCGCGATACAACTGGCGGAACGAGGTTTCTCGCCATCGGAGGCTTCCATTTCTTTAGATCGCCAGACAAAACCGTAAGAGAGGTGATCGATCGCCTCAAGAGTCTAGGTGTTGAGTGGGCTGCCCCAACGCACTGCTCGGGCGACCGGGCGAGGGAGCTCTTTGAGGAGGCGTTTGGCGACCGTTACATCCGGGCCGGCGTCGGAAAGACGATCGACCTGTCGGCGCTAGGGTAGAGATGGCCTGCTTCGCCACATCAATACGCCGGAAGTTGTGCTATGCAGGCCTATGGGGGTGCTGAGACGCTTCCGGGGCCGGGCTGTCCGGCTTGAGGCGGATGCGCTCGACGATGCTGTAGATGACGGGGATAACGAAGAGGGTCAGGAGCATGGAGATGGCAAGGCCGAACGCTATCGC
>CAZKNE010000381.1:0-2837 GCA_964554005.1 uncultured bacterium
TGCTCCTACCACGAGGCCTCAATAAAAAATGTAAAATACACAAATCTCATACTACATTACAAAACGTATGTCAAGCTCTTTTTTGCACTGTATGATATTTAACCTCCGGAATGAATGTCAAGCGTTTTTGCCAGCATGATTGGCAACCGATTCTGTAATTCATTTGCGCAGCATGATAGTTTAGGATGCTAATGTGACTTTGCGGCTTTGTTTCTCTTCTGTTTCAGATGATTATTCATTAACTTGGAGCCATAGATTGTGGATGAAGACTTGCTTGCAGCATATCGAGCCAAACGAGACCACGCCAAGACGCCGGAGCCGCTCGGGGGTGAGAAACACGATGGTGGTCCGATCTTCGTGGTTCAGAAGCACGATGCGAGCCATCTGCACTACGACCTTCGGCTTGAGATCGGCGGCGTGCTGAAATCTTGGGCGGTCCCGAAAGGCCCGTCGATGGACCCGAAGGTGAAGCGACTGGCGATCCCGACGGAGGACCATCCGCTTGACTACGCAAGTTTCGAGGGGGTCATCCCAGAAGGCCAATACGGCGCAGGGACCGTCATGGTTTGGGACATTGGGACGTATCGCGATCTGAAATCGGAGACCCAAGATGCCCATTCAACTGCTGAAAACTACGACCACGGGCATCTCGATGTATGGCTCGATGGGAAGAAGCTAAGAGGGGGCTTCACGATGGTCCGGACCAAACGAGGCGGCGCAAAGCCACAATGGCTTCTATGGAAGAAGAAGGACGACTTCGCAGATACTGGCCACGACATTTTGATTGAGGCGCCGAACTCCGCACAGACAGGCCGAGACCTCTTTCAGATTCGCCTCGAGGAAGGTGAGGCTTCAGAGTAGAGCTGTGATGAGTAATGATGTTGCTGCCCTGAGGTCTCAGCTGACGGTTCCGGACGGTGTTGCCTACTTGAACTGGGCTTCTCAGGGCATCATTCCTAACGCCTCGCTTGAGGCGATGATGTCGATTCTGAAGCTGCGCGGCCGAACGGACGTCGATATTGCTGGGCTTGAGTTCGAGGCGGCGGACCGTGCAAGGGCGCTCGCAGCGCAGCTCATCGGCGCCTCGCCCGCGGAAATCTGTCTTACCACGAGCACTTCTGTTGGGATCAACATCGCCGCGCAGGCCATTCCCTTCGAGCCGGGCGACGAGGTCCTGCTTCTGGATGCGGAGTTTCCGACTAACGTCGTGCCCTGGCGCAACTTGGAGAGAAGAGGCGTGAAGGTCAGAGCTGTGAGCATTGCCGACCGATTCCCAAGCCCTGAGCTGCTCGAGGCGCAGATGGGGCCCAGAACGAGGGCGCTTTCGGTCTCCTTCGTCCAGTTTCACGACGGGTTCAGGAACTGTCTGGCAACAATTGGCTCTATTTGCCGCAGCCGGGGCATCTATTTCGTCGTGGACGCCATGCAGGGCCTCGGTGTTTGCCCCTTGTCTGTGAACGAGATCGATGCTCATTTCGTTGCTACGGGAGGCACAAAGTGGCTCGTGTCGCCTTACGGGATTGGGTTCTGCTACATCAGGCGCGACGTTCTCGATCGCATCACTTGGCTGCCCGCACAGGGCTGGCTCGCATTTGAATATCTTGGCCGCGATTTTTCGCAGATAATCAACGTGGAGCGCAGACTGCTGCCCGGGGCGAGAAGGTTCGAGGTCGGCACGCTTCCCTGGCACGATTTCGCTGGCTTTGACGTCTCGGTCGAGCTTCTGCTCCAAGTCGGCATAGAGGCCATCTACGCCCACGTTGCAGACCTATATGATAGGCTCGTGCAGGGCTTGAGCAGCATCCCAAACATAAGCCTCAAAAGCTGCCTCGAGCCTACGGCGAGGTCGGGCATTCTGAGTATCTCGTCGCCCGACCCCGGAGGGCTGTGTGAGTTCCTAAAGGGGCAAGGCGTGTTCGTGTCTCATCGTGAGGGCGCCATCAGGGTCGCTATCCACGGCTTCAACAACGAGGAGGACATCGACCGCCTGCTTGCGGCAACTGAGGCATTTGTGAGGCGATGATAACCATCTTTTTTTGTTGACTTGACTTGCCCAAAGTCCTCGGCTGCATCATAGTGCGGATGATCTTTGGAGTGCGCCCGTAGCTCAGTTGGATAGAGCGTCGGACTTCGAATCCGCAGGTCGTGCGTTCAAGTCGCACCGGGCGCGCTTTGTATTTTCGGACCGATTCTCACATTTGCGGGACACCGATGCTTTGATATGAGACCGTGCGGTTAAGAATCGGCTCGAAAGGATTAGGCGAGAGTGGCGGAACTGGCAGACGCGCTGGACTTAGGATCCAGTGGCTTCGGCTATGGGGGTTCGAGTCCCCCCTCTCGCATTCTGGCCGTTCAGCAGCCTTCCCGAGTTACGTATGTGTCGAGGCGCAGGATTACACGGAGGTGCTTAGGTGAACGGTATTGGGCCTAACCGGGCAAGAGCTGCCAGCCGTCGCCGGTGCGTTTGACGTGAAAGAATCGCATCGCCCTGAAACTCAACGGTTTTGAATCGAGTTGGAACGAGAGCAGCCTCTTTTCTGGGAAATAGACGTTCTTGCTCACGTAGCCCGCCTCGGTCTCGATTATGATGGCCACGGGAACAGCCTCGCTCATCACGTCGCCGATGTTGCTCAGCCGAAGCTTCACCTCAAACGCGCCGTCGGGAAGCGGTTTAACCTTCTTCGCGACTTCGAACTCTGCCGCCCTCGCCCCGGCAAGCCAGTGGTCGAAGAACTCCCCAACTTTGGCCCAGTATTCCATCGAAAAAACGCCCTTGGCGCCGATATGCTCTGTCCCGGGCGCCACCCATAGATACTTGGGCACCCTTGCCTTCTTGT
>CAZKNE010000382.1:0-2836 GCA_964554005.1 uncultured bacterium
CTCCGGAGTAACCCTTGCGAGCGAAAATGGACTCCGCTGCCTGGAGTATCATCTCACGTCGTACGCGCCTTTCTCTCTCTTTCCGTCCGATGTTCATTCTCAGCAAATCCTCACTGACTGTTTCTGCAAGTTAGAGTAATTCAATGTTTGGAATGCTCATTCCATAACCACAATAGGTATTCCCAAACCTGGTGTCAAGCTGTTTCCAAAAGATTCATGACCGGCGGGCGCGCGGTAGCTTGAGTCGCCTGCGGGCGTCGTTTAATCCATCAGCAGCTTTGGTAGAGATTCGGCTCGCAGCCAAGCTAAACACGACTGTGTAGAGGCTGATGCGGCGATCCAAGCTCCGGCACTATGACGAGCCAAAAAGAGAGGGATCAGAAGAGATGGGGGCTGATCGGCAACGCCGGCCTGTGTCAGCGAGCGGCCTCTTTTTTTCCGAACGAGCCCCTGAAAAGGTACTTGAAAAAAGTCTTCGCCGCTTTCTTGGTGCGACTTATCTCGCTCGGATGACGCACCATCTGAACGGCCTTGCGAACGATGTAGCCAGGCCGAAGGTAGAATTTCTTCCGCGCCTCGTCGCACCACCTAACGAGCTCCTCGCCCGAGAACTCGCTCGTCCTGACCACGCAGTTGTGCAGACCCTCGTCGGTTAGCCAGTCCGAATACTTCTTGGCGGTCAGAAAGCCGTCTCGCATGTATTGTTCATAGAGCTCTGTCCCGGGATAGACCATTACCGGATAGAACTGGGCAGTGTCAGGCGAGATGTCGATAGCTATATCGAGCGTTTTCTGCATTGTCTCGCGCGTCTCTCCGGGAAGGCCGACCATGAAGCAGCCATGAACAAGTATCCCCGCTTTTCTGGCGTCGTGGGCGAACTGGTGTATCATTTCCACCGTCGTGCCCTTGTGGATCGCATCTAGTAAGGATTGGTCCCCGCTCTCGAAACCAACGCAGACCATCCGGCAACCCCCTTGCTTCATGGCTCGCAGCGTCTCGTAGTCAACATCAACGCGGCAGTTGGCGGTCCATGGGACCTTGATGCCGCGTTTCTGGACTAGCTCACAGAACTCAATGCAGTGCTTCTTGTTTGCAGGAAGGGTGTCATCCTCGAAGAATATGGACCTCGCTCTGGGGAAGTGCGTGATTATGTATTCCATCTCCTCGATGACGTTCTCGGGCGAGCGAAGGCGATAGCGCCTGCCGTGCATAGTCTGCGGATATACGCAGAATGTGCAGCCATTTGGACACCCGCGTCCTGAGTTGATCGTTACCATCGGATAGAGGGCATTGGGATTGAAATAATCCTCAATCCGCAGGAATTTCCTGTAGATGGGCGCAACGAACGGCAGTCGGTCGAGGTCTTCGATCGGCGCCCTGGGCTCGGTCCGCAGGAGTTGGCCATCCTCCAAATAGGCGATGCCTGATATTTGGTTGAGTGTCAGCTCGCCCGCGGCCCATCTGGCGAGGTCAAGGACGGTATAGTCGTATTCGCCGATGCAGAGGCCATCGAGCGCTTCTGTGCTGCGTAGAGTCTCCTCGGGGAGGGCCGATGGGTGCGTGCCAACGGCGAAGATTCTGGTCTTTATGCGCGCCTTTATGGCGGCAGCAACCTTCAAGTCGTTCTCCACGCTTGGTGTAACCATATCCATTATGATCAGATGAGGCGCAAAACCGACTACCTTAGCGAGAAGCTCCTGAAGGCCTATCCCGCGGGCCGGTGCATCCCACAGCTCCGCCTGAACGCCTGCCTGCAATAGGACGCCAGTTGCGTGTGCGAGCCATATTGGATAGTAAAGCGTCCCGCTCTTAGTAACCGCTGGGCTGCGCTGAGGGCGCGAGAACTTCTTGAAATACGGGGCGTTGAGCAGAAGGACACGTTCGTCGCTGAGTTTCTTCACGTTTTTGCTTGCCTATTATTAATGCTTTACCGCTTTTGGGCTAAAAACCTTACAGAATGCTACGCTCTAAGCGCTCAATAGCGGGCAGAAAACAACTATCTCTTCGAGACCATCGACCGGCAGGCAAGCTATAGCAAGCGGCGAGCTGGGTCAAGCAGAGATAGCCCCGCGACAATCATCACGATCGGTCAATGAGTCTCCTGTCAGCCCCGGCCCTTTTGCAGCAGTATCTCTATCGCGGCGCGCTGCGCAGCACGTCTTACATAGAAATCGAATGGCTCGAGGCCCTTGCTCTGGTATTCTGCGGCCTTCATCAAGGGCTCGAGGAATTCCCGGTCGCCGAGCCGTCCCAGGAACTCCGCCGCGGCTATGCGTTCTTTGAAGTCGCCGTGCATCAGGACATTTTGGAGCCTTTTTTTGGCCTTTTCATTGTTGAGAACGGCGGCCGGATAGGAGATGAAGAACAGCTGTCTGTACTTCTTGTCGGAGTGCATTGGGGAGAACCCGATGTATTCGCTATTGAGTGCGCGGAACTTTGACATGACGAGCCGCTTTACGGACGGGCTGTCGCTCATTTGGCCGAGGGCAATCGCCGCCTGTTTGCCTATAGCTGGGTTTTTCTTCATTAGGCGGAGGATACTCTTCGCCCCGTCTGCATAGTGAAGCTCTCCTAGAGAGAGAACACACCCCCGCAAGACAGCGGTGCTTTGCTCCGTGTTGAGCATCTTGAAGAGTCGTCTGGCTACTTCGTCGGCGAGACCGCCCGCACCGAGTTCAGCGGCCAAGCTTCCGAGCGACTGAGCGGCGTAAGACCTCAGAGCAGCGCTTGGATCGTCGAGCAGACCCACAATTAGCTGGACCGGCTTTCGACCTCCCATTTTCACTAAGGCCTCCGCAGCGCTTCTTCGGGTCTTGCGGTCTTCGCTTCCGATCGC
>CAZKNE010000383.1:0-2834 GCA_964554005.1 uncultured bacterium
ATATCACGCCATTCAGGCCGGCATCGAGGTCGTCGGGCTGGTCGAGGCGCTTCCGAAGTGTGGCGGCTACAAGGTTCATCTTGACAAGATTCTGAGGCTCGGAGTGCCCGTCTGGACGTCGCATACAGTCGTCAGAGCGTTTGGCAAGACGGAGGTTGAGGGCATCGAGATAGCTGGGGTTGACGCATCCTTCAAGGTCCTGCCACAAACCTCGAGGAGCTTCAAAGTAGATACCATACTTATCGCCGTTGGGCTCTCGCCGCTGGATTCGCTTCTCGTCATGGCGAAGGAGGCCGATGTTCCCGTCGTGTCGGCCGGCGATGCGAAGGAGATAGCCGAGGCAAGCGCCGCCATGTTCTCTGGCCGGCTTGCGGGCCGCAAGATAGCGAGGATGCTTGGCAGGCCAACGTTCGTGCCGCGGGTTTGGCAACCGCTTATGGAGACGCTTCGGAGCAAGCCCGGCGAGACGCGAATCGGACAGCCCAGGCCGCGAGACCTCAGGGTGTATCCCGTGATCCGCTGCTACGAGGAGATACCGTGCAATCCCTGCACTCAGGTCTGTCCGATGCATTCCATCAGGCTTGCGGGAGACTCGATCACGACGCTGCCGACATTCGAGGGTCGCTGCACGGGCTGCGGCCGATGCGTCTCGATCTGTCCGGGCCTTGCGATCACGCTTGTGGTTGAGAATTACGACCCCAGCAGGCGACTTGCCCTGGTCGTTCTGCCGTCCGAGACCGATAGAAAGGCTCTGTTTCGCCGCCGAACGATAACAACCACAGATGTGGAGGGCCGACCCCTCGGCCAGGGGAGGGTCGTCGCTGTCAAGAGGTCGCCCATTCTCAACAAGAGAAACCTTTTGCTGCTCGAGGTCCCTTATGAGCGGCGGCTTGATGTCGCAGGATACAGCCTCCAAGAGCCTGTCGAGCAGTGGGACGCGACGGGTGCAGAGTCAAAAGAGGATGTGATCGTATGCAGATGCGAGCGCGTAACCAGACGCGAGATAGTGCGGGAAATAAGACGCGGCGTGCGAGATATGAACCAGTTGAAGGCGGTTTTGCGGACGGGCATGGGCGCGTGTGGCGGCAAAACCTGCACGGAGCTGATAGAGCGGATATTCAAGGAGGAGGGCGTGTCGCTGGATGAGGTAACGTCGCTTACCGAGCGTCCGTTCGCAACCGAGGTTCCGCTCTCTGTGTTGGCCTCCTCAAAAGGAGAGGACAGATGAGCTCCTACGACGCAATCGTCGTTGGCGCCGGCAGCGTCGGCCTCCCTACGGCGATGTTCCTCGCCACCGAGAAGCTCAAAGTGCTCGTCGTCGAGCAGCATGCATCGTGCGGCCAGGGGCAGAATAAGTCTGCGATTGGCGGCGTTCGGGCAACACATTCTGACCCCGCCAAGATTAAGCTCTGCCTGGAGAGTATCCGAATCTACTCAAATTGGACCAGTGCCTATGGCGGAGACGTGGGATGGAAGATGGGAGGCTACTGCTTCCCCGTCTTCCGCGAGGCCGATGAGAGACTTCTGAAATCCATACTGCCCATCCAGAAGAAGTTCGGCCTCACGATTGACTGGGTTGGCCCGAAGATAATCAAGGAGATCGTGCCCGGCATCAACGAGGGGGGATTGCGTGGTGGAACCTACTCTCCGGAGGACGGCCAGGTCTCCCCGCTGATGGCTTCTTACGAGATGCACCGTGTCGCCGAGTCGCTTGGCTGCGACTTCAAGCTGAACGAGAGGGTGCAGGTAATAACTACCGATAAACACAAGGTTTCTGGCGTCAAGACTGACAGGGCAGTTTACTCCGCTCCGGTCGTCGTGAACGCCGCCGGCGCTTTTGCGAGGCAGCTCGGTCAATCGGTCGGCCTCGACATCCCCGTCGCGCCCGAGAGCCATGAGGCTGGCATATCGGCCCCGATACGGCAGTTCCTTGGGCCACTCGTTGTCGATGTCAGGCCGGGCACTGATGGCAAGAGCGCTAACTTCTACTTCGGCCAGAATGATTTCGGAGCCATGATCTTCTGCTACACTCCCTCAACGGTATTCTCCGGCACAGACAGGAGGTGCACGTCCGAGTTCGGGCTGAGCATCGCGAAGCGCCTGATCGAGCTAATGCCACGGCTCAAGAACTTGCTGGTTCGGCGTCTTTGGCGTGGGCTTTATCCCATGACGCCGGATGGCAGCCCGATAGTCGGTCCTGTGCCCGACGGTCTCGAGGGTCTCTTCCTTGCAGTCGGGATGTGCGGCCAGGGCTTCATGCTTGGCCCCGGCGTGGGAGCCAATCTCGCAAGCCTCATCGTCCATGACACGCCACTCATCGAGCAAGATGTCCTGGAGCAGCTGTCCTTCGGGCGCGACTTTCATGCAGGCGAGGAGGCGCTGAAGTAGCCATCCCATGTTCGAGGACGTTGACGCCTGGGCACACCTGCTTTTCGTGGAACTTCTCGCTAAGATTGGGGTTGACTATCAAGACGCAAACTAGATATTGTCGGTTTCCTGAAAGATAAGTCCTAAGCACTTGAGTCGTAAAGAGTAGTTTTCACCCCCAAATGGAGGAGAGGAAAGGACGATGACAACTCTGCAACAAAAGCTGGCGGAGCAAATCCCGAAGTATCGCCAGAAGGTAAAGGCGTTTGCGAAGGAGCACGGGGCCAAGGAGATAGCAAGGGTTACCGTAGCGCAGTTTCTAGGCGGCCTAAGAGGTGTCTATGGCCTTTTATGCGATACGTCGGTCGTGGAGCCCGACAAGGGCTTGATCATTAGGGGCCATCCGCTGCTAGAGATCAAGGACAAGTGGCCTGAGGAGATATTCTTCTGCCTCTTGACCGGCGAGT
>CAZKNE010000384.1:0-2824 GCA_964554005.1 uncultured bacterium
CCTGACGTCCCCCGGAACGCTTGAGTTCGTCAGCGACGTCAGCTTCGCGCCGTTCACGATCGAGAGCGGACAGGTCGCGCCGACGGCCTACATCGATGCCATCCTGCCGAATCCAGCGACTCAGGGCAAGGACACGGTCGAGTTCATGGGTCATGGCGAGGACCCGGACGGGACGATTGAGGCGCACGAGTGGAGTTCGAACATTGATGGCATTCTCAGCACGCTCGAGGACTTCTCTAGGACCGCGCATAACATCTCCGTTGGAACGCACACGATCTCATATAGCGTTCAGGACGATGATGGCGCGTGGTCTGAGCCGGCAACGGAGACACTGACAATTATTGAGGGTCGCCATGTGTACGTCAACGCGATAACGGGCGCCGATTTTAACGATGGGTCCCAGGAGTCGCCACTGAGGACGATAACGTTAGCGTTGTCGGTGCAAGGGTCTCAAGAGATGCCGGTAACGGTCCATGTGGCGGCGGGTACCTATTCTGCAAGCACCAACGGCGAGACGTTCCCGCTGAACATAAACAGCTGGGTGTCGCTCGTTGGAGATGGCCCTGAGACCACGGTGCTGGATGCCGAAGATGCTGCCTATCACGTTCTTTGCTGCGAAGATGTGAGCAATGTCACAATAGACGGCTTCAAGATAACGGGCGGCAATGCGGACGGCAATTATACTGATGCGGAAAGCAGCGGCGGAGGCATATATTGCCTCAGCAGCTCACCGACTATTTCTAACAACTACATCATGCTCAACTATGCGGCCGAGGACGGCGGCGCGATATGGTGCTCATCAGGAAGCTCCCCCACAATTGAGGGCAACTCGATATCTTTCAACTCAGCGGAGTCCGAGGGCGGGGCAATATGCTGCTATGACAACAGCTCGCCCAACATCTTGAACAACGTGATCAGCTGCAACATGGCGGAGGGTGACCACGGTTCGGGCGGTGGGATACACTGCGAGCATGAGTGCTCCCCGACGGTCTCCTACAACACGATCAATGGGAATTCGGCATGGATTGGCGCCGGGATGGCCTTTAAGGAGGGCTGCTCGCCGACTATCAGTTACAACACGATTCAGACAAATTCCGCCACACCCAGGGGGGGCCTTATTCCCTCGAGCCAGGGCGGGGGTATCTATGTTTCGGGCGGCTCGCCCACAATCTCTCACAACACCATCGCCTACAACACAGTTGATGGGACTTTTGCATCCGGAGGAGGTATATACTGCCTTCAGAGTTCGCCTCGCATCCACAACAACCTAATCGCCTCAAACACAGTCGAGGCGAGCATCGGCCAGGGAGGGGGTGTATTCTGTCAGGAGAGTTCACCAATCATTTCAAACAACACGATAGTCAGCAATGCGCTCGAAGGCAGCAACGCGGAGGGCGGTGGGATATTCTGCTACGATTGCTCCCCAAGCATATTCGACTGCATCATCTGGGACAACGGCGACGACCTTGCAGGCTGTTCCGCCACATACTGCTGCATCCAGGATTTCACCTTCGGAAAGAGGAACATCAATGATGACCCCTTGTTCGTGACTGGCCCGAACGGCGACTACTACCTGGACCGGGACAGCCCCTGCATCGACGCCGGCAGCAGGTCCGCTGATGAGGCGGGGCTGGCCAAATACACAACCCAAGCCAAAGGGACGCTCGACACGGGCACCGTCGATATGGGCTACCATTACTCTATACCGTGAGATTCCCCCAAAACCGGCGTGCGGCCTGTTCGGCCACGCCTACGTGAGGTCCGTTAGCATCACCGCGTAAATGGCCAGCGCGATGGAAGTTCGCCTTCCTTTTCTGTTCCTCTGTCTATTACCGCTATCTGATTCCCTGCGTTCAGGATACCCTTTCACGGCGCGCAACGCTGGTAGGCTCACATCGTAGCTTTCGCACATCAATCGGATTGTTCAGGCAGTAGGAAGCGTGAAACCGTCAGTTGCCCTGCATGCGCTTGATCATCTCCTGCATGTTCATCTCCTGCTTGCCCGCCAGCTTGCTCGCATCAAACAAGTCATCGGACAGGCCCACGTTCGTCTTGATACTCTTAGTGACTATCTTGGTCTGGAGAACGCCTCCGACGAAGACCTGTTGCAGGAACGGCATGCTGAAATCGCCACTGACCTTCCGAATATCCGAAAAACGCATCTCGGCCGACCTGTTCTCCATCTTGAACTCACCCTTGAGCACCTGATAACCGGCAGTATCCACCCACACCTTCGAGAAAGGCAGAGACTCGTCGGCCTCCTTACCAGTTTGCTTCACGTCGATCACGTAAGCCTCTCGACCGCCAACTTTCTCCTTGCCGACCAGCCGAACTCTGTCCTTCAGCTTGTCCGCCCATCGAAAGCGGGGCGTTGCGTCCTTCACATCGCTTGGCTCCATACGCCTCTTACCCGCAAATGGGCTCACCGTCCAAGTGTCTTTCCCGTCGAAGAGCACCACGGTCGTCATCTTCGGCATCTGGCCCCCGCCAGCATTGGCCGAGACCGTCGTCTCAAAGCGATGCTTATCCCCTTTCCACATTGATTTCACCGCCGAAGTAACCTCTTGCCTGCCCTGGACAATGATCATCTCCTGCTCGATCTGCATGTCCTTGACAGACGACATGAACTTATCATGCCTCGCCGATACCTTCTTAAGAATCTCGGCCGCTGTCATGCTCATCGCAGAATCGCACAGCGCAAAGCTCACCGCGAGGGCGACAACCAAGCTCACAACATAGCGTCCTGTTGGTCTCATAGCACAGCCCCTTTCAAACTCAGTTGCAATTCAACAGCACCCACCGTATCACATTTGATAGATAAAAA
>CAZKNE010000385.1:0-2823 GCA_964554005.1 uncultured bacterium
CGAGGTTGAATATTCGTTCACAAAAAGCGATCCTTATCCTCACCTCGCAGCGAGGTTTGCGGCGAAGGAGGCGGCCTTCAAGGCGTTTTCGTCCGCGGGAGTGCGTGGACTGCCGCTGAGTTCGTTTGAGGTCGTTGTCGGAGACGGAGGTGTGCCCGCAATTCGCGAGTCGGGCCGCGCCTCACGCAGGTTTGCGTCCGATAACATCGCAGTTTCATTGAGCCATGACGGCGACCTTGCGATCGCGGTCGTAATGTTGTCTGGAGAGATTTCGGTTACAAACAAATAGGTGCAAAGGTAATGGGAATGAGAAGTGTTAGCGTTGCGCTGGTCAGCGTGTTCAACAAAGATGGGATCGTGGATTTCTGCCGGCGATTGGCGAAGCTGGGTGTGAAACTTATCTCGACTGGCGGGACCGCAGCAAGACTCAATGCCGCTGGGCTAGAGGTGACTCTCGTGGAGGACATAACTGGGTTTGCCGAGCTACTGGATGGCCGCGTCAAGACGCTTCACCCCAAAATCCATGCTGGCATCTTGGCCAGGCGCGACGTTCCAGAGCACCTGTCGCAGCTTGCGCAGCTGGGCGCAAGCCCCATCGACATGGTTGTGGTTGACTTCTACCCGTTTGGCCAGGCGAGGGATGAGTGCCTCGACCTCGAGAGGACGACGGAGCTCATCGACATAGGTGGCCCGGCGATGGCGCGGTCTGCTGCGAAGAGTTTTCAGGATGTGTTAGTTGTGCCAGGGCCTAAGTTCTACGATTCTGTCGCCTCGGAGCTCGAGAGCAATTCCGGAGCCTCCTCGCTTGAGATGCGCACGAGGATGGCGATCGAGGTTTTCCAGAAGACCTCGCAATATGACGCCGCGGTTGCGTCGTATCTGGAGCTCTTGACGTTGGGCAAAGATGAGTTCTTCCCGCGGTCGCTTTCGTTCTCGCTGAGGAGGCTTACGACGCTCAGATACGGCGAAAACCCGCATCAGAAAGCGGCGCTTTACGCGGCGGTGGAAGATGTAAGCGCGGTTCTTGGTGCGCAGAAGCTCTCTGGCAAAGCGCTTTCATACAACAACATCGTTGACACCTTGGCGGCTCTCAAGCTCGCGGTCGAGTTTGACAGGCCGGCCGTGGCGATTATTAAACATCGCAGCCCCTGTGGAGCCGCTGTTGGAGAGCGCCTTGACGAGGCCTACGAGCGCGCTCTGGCGGCGGACCCCATCTCCGCATACGGGTCAATAATCGCCTGTAACAGAGCTATCGATATGGCGACGGCCAAGCTTGTGCACTCGACGATATTCGTGGAGGGACTCATCGCCCCGGGATACGAAGAGGGCGTGCTTAAGCTGCTCACAAGGAAGAAGAACAGGCGGTTTCTTGAGTTTCCCACCGGCTTCAGGAGACGGTCGCTCAAGTTTGTTCACACGACCGTGCCGGGCGGCTTTCTGATCCAGACGGTTGACCAGGATATGTTTAGCGAGACCGGCCTTAAGACTGTTACAGAGGTTGAACCAGATGAGGCGCTCGATAGCGACCTTCGCTTTGCCTGGACAGTGTGCAAACATGTGAAGTCGAACGCGATAGTCGTCGCCAAGGACGGTGTTACGGCCGGGATCGGTGCGGGTCAGACGAACAGGGTGGACGCTGCGAGGATAGCGATAGGGAATGCTGGCGAGAAGGCTAAGGGCGCGGTGCTTGCGTCCGACGCGTTCTTCCCGTTTGCCGATTCGGTGGAGGAGGCGCACAAGGCCGGAATTGCGGCGATCATTCAGCCGGGCGGCTCCAAGCGCGACCAGGAGGTAATTGACGCCTGCAACAGGTTGAAGATACCGATGGTCTTCACCGGGATGCGGCACTTTTTGCACTAGGTCTTAAATCCAGGAATCTTGAGGGGTACGTTTAGATGCGCGTAATGATTGTTGGGGGCGGTGGGCGTGAACATGCGATCGCATGGAAGGTTACACAAAGTCCCCTAGTGGATGAGGTTTTCTGCGTGCCCGGAAACGCCGGGACAACGGCCATTGCACAGAACCTGCCCGAAGATGTGGCCGACATTTCAGGCATCGTCTCCCTCGCCCAGCAGCATCGCATAGACCTCACGATTGTCGGGCCTGAGGCGCCGCTGGCAATCGGACTTTCGGATGCTCTCCAGTCGGAGGGCCTCGCAGTGTTTGGCCCCACCAAGGAGGCCGCCGCGATCGAGTCGAGCAAGGTCTTCGCCAAAGGCCTGATGGCCGAGTGCGGGATACCAACTGCGAGCTACTGGGTCTTTGATGACTTCAGGAATGCCATCTCATTCATCGATGAGAAAGGCCTGCCGGTTGTGGTCAAGGCGGATGGCCTCGCCGCCGGCAAAGGCGCCTTCGTCTGCCGAACTGAGGACGACGTTGACGAGGCGCTTAGAAACACGCTAGTGGAGGAGCGGCTTGGCAACGCTGGCAAGAGCATTCTGGTGGAGGACTGCCTCGTTGGTCAAGAGGCGTCGGTCGTGGTGATCACCGATGGCGAGACCGTGCTTCCCTTGCCTTGTTCGGAGGACCATAAGCAGCTCTTGGACGGCGATAGAGGTCCCAATACGGGCGGGATGGGTGCGTTTTCGCCGACTGATGTCGTGGACGATGCGCTTCGTGACCGCGTCATGCGTGAGATAATGCTTCCGGCCATTCGCGGGCTTAAGGAGCACGGCATTGTATATCGCGGGGCGCTTTATGCGGGATTGATGATAGTCGATGGCGACCCTTATGTTCTGGAGTTCAACTGCCGGTTCGGGGACCCCGAGACGCAGGCCACGCTGCCCAGGGTCAAGGGCGACCTCGTCCCTGTTCTTATGG
>CAZKNE010000386.1:0-2819 GCA_964554005.1 uncultured bacterium
TGTCTTGCCGGAACTCATTCTGACTATCCTCGCGAGAAGGACCAGAGTAGCCAGAGTAACTGCCGTGTCTGCAATGTTGAAGGCCGGCCAATGATAGAGGTGCTTGTAATGCAAGTCCACGAAGTCGATGACGGCCCCATAGGACATGCGGTCAATGAGGTTACCCACGGTGCCTCCAATAAGCAGCGAGACCGCAAACATAACTGAGCGTCGTTTCCCGCCATAATAGGCTGCGAACCACGAGAATACAAAAACAGCTACAATCGCCCCGAAAGTTAGCAGAACTGTCTTGTAAGGGTGCCTGTTGCCAGAGAAAAAGCCAAACGCTATCCCCTGATTTATCGTATAGATTACGTTCAAAAAACCATCTACAACTGGCACCTGTTGTCCAAGCATAAGATGTGCTCGAATCCAGAGCTTGGTCGCTTGGTCAAGGACAACAACAATGCCAATTGTCGCTAGAAACAGCCACGACGACAGGCAACTAGCAAAAAAAACTCTCAAGCTGCCATGAGCACGTGATTCCTCAGACAAAGACACCTCTTTGGTTTAGGTCCAATTAGCGAAAAGACACTAACCGGCGGCGCAAGCGAAGTCAATCTACGCTTTCGCAGGGGGAACAAGGGCAAGACCCAACATTACTGACAATCTGAGGTCAAACCCTCCCAGCTCCACACCTTGACGCTGAGCATGGCCTTGAGTAAGGTTTAGTAAGTAATTGCTTCTAGGGAAAAGACAAGGGGATGGAACGGGTTTCAGGGAGGAGGGCGCTGCCTATGCTTACTCATTTGCGCATAAAGAACTTCAAGGCGTGGCGCGACACTGGGGACATTCGCCTCGCTCCGCTGACGGTTTTTTTCGGAACCAACAGCTCCGGCAAGAGCAGCATCAATCAATTCCTATTGATGCTGAAGCAGACGGCTCAATCGGCAGATAGGAAGAGAGTGCTCCATCCGGGCGACAGGGACTCGATCGTCGATCTTGGAACCTACGAAGATATGGTGTACGGGCACGACGTTAATGAATTGATCGATTTCAAGTTCGGTTGGAACC
This sequence comes from uncultured bacterium, assembly GCA_964554005.1. Taxonomy (GTDB): domain Bacteria; phylum B130-G9; class B130-G9; order B130-G9; family B130-G9; genus B130-G9. The sequence goes on from CAZKNE010000386.1 coordinate 1,054, forward strand.
TGTCGCAGAAGATGCGCGTAGAAGATGCCATTTCGGGCAAGAAGTTCTCAGGAGATCGCATCAAGTTCGAGGGTAAAGTGGGATTGCTTGGTGCCAAGCGACAGGACATAGCGGTTCAAGAGATGCAATACGAGTTGGGTGACTTGTCAGAAGACGGTCTGTTGGTAGAAATGAAGCGAAAAGAGCCCAGCAAAAACAAATACGAATTATCTTCTTCGCCGTATAAGTTGAAGCGCAAGCCGGGAAGGCCTTGGCTCCTGCCCCCGCCGATTCGTTTTTATGGGTTTCCCGATGAGGTAAGTGCCCACTATCAAAATGCGGACTTCGTCGGCGACCTTGCACTTGCACTGGAACGATGCTTGCGGAGGATATATTATCTTGGGCCCTTGAGGAAGCCCCCGGAACGTTCTTATTCGTGGTCCGGCGAAATGCCAGAGCACGTCGGCTGGGAGGGCGAGCGGGCCGTTTATACCATATTAGCGGCAGCGAGTCGGTCCATCAACGCGAGAAAATACGAGAAGTATCGGGACTTCAAAACGCTCATTGCTAGCTGGCTTCAACAGATGGGGTTGATTGCCTCATTCGAAGTCCACCGAGTTGCAGAGGGTAAGCGCGATTACGAAGTCCTGATCAAGACAAAAGGCAGCGAGCAGAAAGTCAACTTAATGGATGTAGGCTTTGGCATCTCACAGGTCTTGCCGGTTCTGGTCCAATGTTTCTATGCGCCTCCCGGCTCGATAATCATAATGGAACAGCCTGAGCTTCATCTCCACCCGTCGGTGCAGGCCTCGCTTGCGGACCTGTTCATTGAGACGATTCAGTCGCGGGAGAACGGCAAGGACCGCAACATTCAGCTTTTGATCGAGAGCCACTCCGAGCATTTTCTCCGTCGGTTGCAGCGTCGGGTCGCGGAGGAGATGATCACGCGCGACGAAGTGGCCATCTACTTCTGCAGACCTACGCCGTCGGGCGCTAAGATGGAGCCTCTGCCCGTGGACATGTTCGGCAACATAAGCAACTGGCCGGATGACTTCTTTGGCGACCAGTTCGATGACATCGCCAGAATGACCGAGAGGGGAATCGAGCGGCGTATCGAGGCTCGCTCAAAATGAGCGGCACTCGATTTCGATGTCTAGTTGACACAAACGTCCCGAAAGCAGCGAATGGAAGGGCTGATGCGAGCGATGTGTGTCCTTGAATGTATCAGAGCTCTAAGACGAATCTTGGAAGACGGTCACATATTCTTGGACGATATTTGTCTCATATTCGATGAGTATCGGCGGAATCTGTCGCTTTCGGGTCAACCGGGAGCTGGCGATATGTTTCTGAAGTGGGTTCACGATCATCAATACAATCCGACCCGCTGCACCCTCGTCGCTATCACGCCCAGGTCGGGCGGTTCCGGCGACGATCCTCCAACCGACTTCGTGGAATTCCCTGACCATCCCGACTTGGAGGATTTCCACTGGAAAGATCGGAAGTTCGTAGCTGTTGCGGCAGCGCATCCCGAGCATCCACCAATTCTGAATGCGACCGATACCGACTGGTGCATCGCCAGAAAGGCCCTGGCGGAATGTGGTATCCATGTGATATCCATTTGCCCAGAGATTGAGGGAGTTTACAGAAGGAAGGCCCAAAGGAGAGCCTAATGGCCGAGTTTTTCAAATTCCCTCACACACCGCACTTGCTCTGGCTGGGCGATGAGCCGCCCCGTTCGGATAAGGTCCTGTCGCCCGAGGAAGCTGCCGAATTCCTTTCTTGAGAGA
>CAZKNE010000387.1:0-2816 GCA_964554005.1 uncultured bacterium
CTGGGAACTGGTCGCAGAGATGATCTGCCGTCAGTGGATTAGTAAATGTGCCACCCGAAGCTATGATGCTGCCGGGCGATAATTCCTCGAAAACTGGGGATTGTTCCACTGCCGTTTCTCCCTGATGCGCTGGGTTACCTTCTCCTCGCCACAACCACTCGAGAGGGATGAAGGATACCAATCTGGCCCTGAGAATCGCCGGAAGCATCTAGAGGAACAAGGGAGAGGCCTACCATATCCGGGGCCAGCTCACCAAACCCCGAGGAAGGCGCTTTGAACGACACTGCGTCCAAGCAACGCCTTTGCAGGTCTCTCGGCCGCCAATACCCCGTGCATCCATCAAGTATGAACTCGTGAGCAAAATAAAGCTCGGTAACATTGCATATTCTAAACTCTTTGTCTTGGCCAGTAATGGGAAGGCAAGGCCCGAAGACCCTGGCTGCCCAGGTCTCTTGGGTTGTTCCGCCACGCAGTGCATGTGAGTAACAGGTTATGCTGTATCCTTCCGCGGCAACAATAAGCGATTGCCCCAGGTCGAAGAAGGTAGAGCCCTCGTTTGAACCGATGACGAGGTTCTTCGAAACGGTGTATTCGCGGTTGCCGTAGCCGCCGGGCGTGATGTAACCACCTACTGTTCCGTCCACGTCCAAGATGGCCATCGTGCAAGGCTCCTCGAAACTGCCGCCGGTGACGGTTATCGTCTCCGTCCCGGCATCATAATCTATGCCCATATCTGTCCTCCCGATTTATCAAATAATTCGTCCACGAAGGGCACTAAGGGTCACGAAGAGAAGAAGCATGTTCAGGAACGCGCCTCAACCATCAACTCGCCCTCCTGCCTTTCCTCCTCCTTCGTGTGTCTTCGTGTTCTTAGTGGATCCCTCATCCGCCATCGCTAGCGGACAGGCTGGAAAGCCCGTCCTACACCCGCCAACTGCCAACTGCCAACGGATTACGCATACGGGGCGTCGGCTATCTCGTCGTTGGTGGAAACCGCTACCACACGAGGCGCAGCGGCCGACTGAACCCAGGCGCCGGACGTGTTGTTCAGGTAGTAGATGCGCTCGACGTAGAGCTTGCGGATGCGCTCCAGCCTGGACTTCTGCGTCTTCTCCTCGGTAAACGGAACGGTTCCCATCGCGCCGACAGTCTCGGCGAACGTCGGGCCCATGTTGCCGCCGCGCAGCGCTGTGGTATATACCGTCAGGTATTTGCCGGCATCCATCGCGATGATGCTGCCGGAGAGGTCGAAGAAGGTGTCGGCGTCCGTCGAGCCGATAACCAGGTCTTTGCTGACGGCGTATTCGCGGTTGCCGTAACCGCCGGGCGTGATGTAAGTGCCGACTGTTCCGTCCGCGTCCAGGTCAGCCATCGTGTATGGGTCGTCCTGGCTGCCTCCCGTTACGGTGATTGTGTCATTGGCATAGGTAATTCCCATGCTACATCCCTCCTACTCTATCTGATTAACACGAAAAGACAAAGCTCAAAGCATATTTTTCGCAACAGGAGTGCATTCTACCCCCCCCCGCAGCTTGTCAAGCTTTTCTCGCCGGGCGCATTGTGGCATTGGTCGGGCTACCGCTTTGCTTGACAGACTCGCCTTTCGCCGCCTATATTCGCCAACATCGGCAATGCTAACATTTACTGTTTGAGGAAGATTGAATGAAGGACTACGACATAGCGAAGATTCGGAATATCGTTCTCTGTGGACATGGCGATAGCGGGAAAACGTCCCTGGCCGAGGCGCTTCTTTTCAACAGTGGGAAGACCACTCGTTTGGGAAAGGTTGAGGACGGGACGACCGTTATGGACTACGCCACGGAGGAGATTGAGCGTGGCATATCTATTTCAAGTTCGTTCTCGTTTTTTGAGAGCAAGGACACTCGGGTGAACCTGGTAGATACGCCGGGCTATGCCGACTTCATCATGGACGCCAAGAGCCCTATCAAGGTGAGCGAGGGCGCCATTATAGTGTTGTGCGGTGTGGCGGGCGTGGAGGTTCAGGCCCAGCGGGTTTGGGATTTCTGCGAGCAGTGCAGCACGCGCAGGATGATTTTCGTGAACAAGATGGGTCGTGAGAGAGCGGACTTCGAGCGAGCGGTCGATTCGATAAAGAAGTTCCTTACTGAGAAGATCGTGGTATTGGACCTTCCTATTGGCCATGAGGCAGGTTTCAAGGGGCTTATAGACCTGGTAGAGATGAAGGCTCTTATGTATGAGCGTGATGGTTCTGGCAAAAGCAAGAAGGCAGACATCCCGGATGAGTATGCCGACCAGGCCGCCAAGTATCGCGAGAAGATGGTTGAGGCGATTGTCTCGACGGACGATGCGCTCCTGGAGCGGTATCTTGAGGAGGAGCGCATTTCGGGTAGCGAGCTAATGGAGGCCTTGGCGAGGGCGGTGAAGAAGGGGGCGTTGGTCCCGGTGTTTTGCGGATCGGCAAAGCAGAATATCGGCATTGACGTCCTGAGTAGGATGGCAATAGCCCTGCTGCCGTCGCCGGCCGATTCGCCGCCGGTGATTGCGAGCGATGCCTCGGGCGGTAATGAGGTTGAGGTGAGGATCGATCCTAAGGCGCCGCTTTCGGCGTTTGTCTTCAAGACGATAGCCGACCCTTATGCGGGGAAGTTATCGGTCATGAAGGTCTATTCAGGGGCACTTTCGTCAGACAGCACGGTGTTCAACGCGAACCAGAGGCGTAAGGAGCGCATCGGTCAGCTCATCTACCTTGAGGGCAAAGGACATGCGATATGTCCACTTGCGAAGGCTGGAGATGTGGTTGCCGTCGCGAAGCTGAAGGAGACGACCACCGGGGA
>CAZKNE010000388.1:0-2805 GCA_964554005.1 uncultured bacterium
TGGGCGCTATGAACACTCAACAGCTCACCTCGATGGAGGTCAGGAGAGTTGACGTGCCGCTTGCAAGGCCTGAGAACATATAAGGGAGCGAAACATGCCACTCACTAGAGATGCAAAAAGTCTGCGCTCGTTTCTCTTCGATCTGGGGATAGAGGGAACCCTCAGGGGATTGATATGTGAGATCGCTGAGGCGTCCAAGTTCATCAAGTATGCAATTGCCACCAGCGGCTTGGGTCAGGCGGGCACCACAAATGTTTATGGCGAAAATCAGTTGGCGCTTGACGTTCTGGCTGACGAGTTAATGAGCACGCGTATGAGCACCTGTGGGCTGGTTGTGAACATGGCTTCGGAGGAGCAGCAAAATATCTTCTCCGCGTATCTGAGCAAACCAGGCAAGTATTCAGTCTGCTTTGATCCACTCGACGGGTCCTCGCTCGTGGATGTCAACCTAGCTGTCGGAACAATTGTCTCCATATTCCCCGGCGAGGAGCTAGTCCGCCCGGGCTCTGACCAGATCGCCGCATTGTTCGTTCTCTACGGCCCGCGGACGACCATGGTGGTCGCCCTCCCAGATGGCGTGCACGAGTTTACACTCAACCAGATAGGTTCCTACACACTCTCACGGGAAAATGTGAGAGTGAAAGAATCTGGCAAGATATATGGCTCCGGTGGGAGCACGAGAAAGTGGTCGCTCAGCCATGCAGCCTTCATCGATGCTCTATTAGATAAGGGCTACAAGCTCCGTTACAGCGGTGGAATGGTCCCAGACGTCAATCATGTCCTCATGAAGGGCGGCGGCCTGTTCACCTATCCTGCGCTGGATGGCGCCCCAAAGTGCAAATTGCGACTCATGTTCGAGGCCAATCCCATGGCGTTTATTATCGAGGCGGCAGGGGGCGCAGCCAGCAATGGCCAGAAGCGGATACTCGATGTCGAGCCGGAGAGCATCCAGGATAGGTGCCCAGTTTACATGGGCAGCAAGACCGAGGTGGCTCTAGCAGAGAAAATGCTCAAGGAATCAGGGCCGAAACCCACTTCTAAAAAATAGAGGCGGTCCGCCGACCTTAGCTACATTTTATCCTGACTCCGGAGGCAGCTCGGGCGTTAACATGCGTGTCTCGATGTTTCCCTGCCCTGGGGATCAACCCGCGCTGCCCTTCTGGGACGCAGGCTCGGCCACGGGGTCTCGGGAAGATATCCGACGCAGGCTAAAAACAATGCCCACAAAAAGCCAGTAAATGAGTATCAGCCTGTCCCTGTAAAAGTAGTTGGCCATCCCGTTGAAGGTAACGCCAATCAAGCCGATCAGTATTCCTGCGGCAAGCGCCCGTGCAAACGTGCTCGGCTCGAGGTGATGCCGAACAAGCCTGAACGTCTCCACAAAGATCAGGATGTGCAGCCAAAGAAATACCACAAGACCTAGCGGCCCCATTTCCAGAGCGACCTCGAGCAAGATGTTGTGAGCCGATGAGTGGTCCTGTGTCGTGCCTCGCTCGGCATAGCACGATTTGTAAAGCAGATTGAATGTCTTGCCATATCCAAGCCCAAGAACGGGATGGTCCTTGATCATCCTCATCGCGCTTTGCCACAGGCATATCCTCTCCCCCAAGACCATGTTCGCATCTACTTTCTTGGAGAAGCACTCGGCCACCTTCATGAAGCGAAGATGTTTGCTCTGAAAGGGGACGATGGCGATCGACGTGGCGATGATTACAGTAAGCATAAGCCACAACCATTTCTTCCGAGGCCCGAAGACAACGAGAAAACCAAGCAAAAGGCTCAGCGTTGCGCCTCGTGAGGTTGTAAGAACAAGACACAAGGAACCCAGACCAAAGACGGCATACAAGAGCTTCTGGAGGGTCTTTCGCGAGCGATAGTGCGCCCCGAGCAGCACGCTAATTGCCACAACGAACAGTAGATAATTTGCAAGGCGCGTGGGATGGTAGAATGTAGAGTGAATGCGCCCATCAATCAGTTCTTTTTTGGAAAAAAACGTAAATATGCCATACAGAGAGACCGGCACCGAGCCAGCCAGGAATGTAAAGGCCAGCAATTTGACTCTTTCGATGCTGTTGACCGCATAGACCACAACATAATAGACTAAGAGGAACTGTATTAACGTCCGATGAATCGACTTCAATGATATCAGAGGGTCGATACTGAACAGAGTGCTAAGGACCGCGATCACGACCAGTGCAAGAATGGGCAGGTCAAGCGGCGTGGGTATTCTCGTGGTTGTTCGGCGAGCGAGGGCCAAAATGACAACCAGTCCCAGCGCACCATAAAGCGCGGTGTTCAGGATCCCCGCGGTGCGCTTCTCAAAAGGCAAGATAAGCACCAACACCACAAGGAAAAAAGCAAGCAGCATCTCCGTCCAGTGATACAGGGTTGATGTCCGGCCCAGGGCCACGTCTCTATCCTCCAACCTGGCCTTTCGTGGCTTCAAGAACCCTCCGCGCACAACTGAGCCAGGAGAGCTTGCCGGCCCAGCGTTCGTGGGCCGTGCGGGCCAGACGGTCTCTCAGTGCAGCGTCGTCTAGCATGACTGCTATTTTGCTGGCGAGGTCCTTTTCATCCCCGGACCTGGCAAGAAGACCATCCACGTTGTTGCGGATGGTCTTGGCTATCTGAGGCACGTTAGACGCGACTATGGGCTTGCGCATAGCCACATACTCCCGAATCTTCATTGGCGAAAAGTAGAAGTTAGCCGAGGGAGCATAGGGCGCAACGCAGACGTCAGACGCGGCGATATAGCTCGGGACCTCGGCGTGAGGCTTCGGCCCTGTGAGGAACACCTTGTCGGCC
>CAZKNE010000389.1:0-2802 GCA_964554005.1 uncultured bacterium
CGCAGTCGCAATGACCACACCGCTGAGGTCAACCCCATAGACATATCGCTTGATGACCAGATAAATCGCTCCAATAAACCCCAGAATCGCTGTCAAAACGCCCAAAATACCAACGATCTGTAGCGGCAGCGTCGAGAAGCCCGTCATCAGATTGACCGTTAGCCGCAACAGCGAGATGAAGTTGTACCTGGACCTGCCGAACTTTCGCTCGCGATGCTGAACCTTGATCTCGCACACCTTCCCGCCTGTCCAGCTGATCAAGCCGCTGACGTGCCGATTCCGCTCCGTGAAGCGAGACATCCTCTCAACCACGCTACGCCGCATCGCCAGCATCGAGCACCCGTAGTCGTGCAGCTTGACGCCTGTGGCCCTGCAAGTCAGCCAATTGACGAACTTGGACGGGATAGTCCGCCAGACCGGGTCCTTCCGGCCCTGACGCCAGCATCGAGCGACGTCGTACCCCGCCTCGATCTTCCCTAAAAGCTTCGGGATGTCCGCCGGGTCGTTCTGGAGGTCCGCATCCAAGAGCACCACCACCTCGCCTCGAGCGTGGTCCATGCCGCACGTCGATGCTGAATGGTGCCCAAAGTTCCGCGATAGCCTGATAAGCATTACACACTCGTCCTGCGCACAGATGTCCAGTGCCCGCTCGGCCGTCGAATCGGTGCTGCCATCATCAACGAAGACCATCTCGTAGGGCTTGCCCGTGGCCTCCAACGCCGACTTCAGCTCCTCGTAAAGCTCAGCGAGCGAACTCTCCTCGTTGAACATCGGCACGACCGCCGAGACATACACCTCCCGCTCACCTGCCATCACCGTTAAATCCCCTTGCCTCTGCCACTCACCAGAAAGGTCTTCATAGGCCGAATCCTATGGCACGTGCCCCGCTGTGTCAATCAACGGATTGCGGAAAAAGAAGTCAGGGGAGGCGAGGCTCTCGGCCGGAGGCGAGCTCGGCACGTGCGAGCCGGCAGCTTGCGTCCGCCGGCGGAAACAGCTACCCGAGTGCCGTGGGCACCTTGACGGGGTGGGGGAGATCACTTATCTTTCGGGGCAATGACCTCGAATTTCGTGATGGTGAAAAGCCCTGAAACAGAGATGAGAAGGATAAACTTCGCGTTTGGCGTTCATTTGCATCAGCCGCTTGGCAACTTCGATCACGTCTTCGAGTCGGCCTACGAGCGTTCATATTTGCCGTTCATGGAGATGATCGAGCGTTTTGAGCAGGTAAAGGTCTCTGTGCACGTGACCGGGACGCTCTGGGAGTGGCTCGAGGCGCACCATGCAGATTTTCTCGACCTTCTGAAAAGGCTCTGCGACCGGGGCCAGGTGGAGATGTTGGGCGGCGGGTTTTATGAGCCGCTCCTATCCGTCATTCCGCCCTGGGACCAGAAGGCACAGATAGAGCTGATGAGCCGGCGCATCGAGCAGCGCTTCTCGATTCGGCCCGCGGGGATGTGGGTGGCGGAGCGTGTGTGGGAGCCGCAGCTTGCGTCGATTATCGGACGGGCCGGGATCAAATACGTGGTCCTCGATGACTATCATTTCAATGCGGGCGGCCTGCCGACGTCGGAGCTGTTCGGCTATTTTATGACTGAGGATGCGGGCGAGCGGCTCGCGGTGTTTCCGATCTCGGAGAAGCTTCGCTATCAGATGCCGTTCTCACAGCCTCAGGAGCCGGTGGAGTTTTTAGAGAACATGGCGTCGGGCGACAGTTCGCGACTATTGGTCATGTTCGACGACTGTGAGAAGTTCGGGGTCTGGCCTGGGACGCACAAGTGGGTGTTCAAGGAGAAATGGCTAGAAAAATTTCTCAGGATGCTATCCGAATCGGACAGCATTCGCACGGTAACGCCGTCCGAGTACATGAGCTCGTTCGAGCCGCGGGGCCGGGTCTATCTGCCAACTTGCTCCTATCACGAGATGGGCGAGTGGACTTTGCCGACCGAGCCTGCGCTGGTTTACGGCGAGCTCATAGATCGGCTCAAGAGCGAGAACAGCCTTGACCGCTATAAGCCGTTCGTTCGCGGTGGATTCTGGCGGGGCTTTTTGGCGAAGTATCCCGAGAGCAATTACATGCACAAGCGGATGTGGCACGTGAGCGCTCAGGTTCATGGTGCGGCGGTTCCAGACGCAGTGCGCAAGCAGGCTGAGACGGACTTAATGCGTGCCCAGTGCAACTGTGCTTATTGGCACGGCGTGTTTGGAGGTCTATATCTTCCGCATCTGAGGTTCGCAATATACCGTAAGCTGATCGAGGCGGAAACGGCGGTCCAGCGCGCGCAGCGCGGCGATGCGGGGTGGGTCTCGCTTTCCCAGGAGGACATCAACTCTGACGGCCTTGACGAGGTGATTATTGAGAACCCCAAACTTGCGTGTGTTTTCTCGCCCGTCGGCGGCGGCATGGTTGAGCTGGACTGCCGGCGCTCGTTTGTGAACGTTTTGGACACGCTCTCGCGACGGAAAGAGGCATATCACGCTCATCTTGGCAGCTCCGAAGACTCGCCAGCGAAGCGCGACCACGCATCGATCCACGACAAGCGTTATGAGGCGAGCGAGCGCATCTTGCGTCGGCTCAACTACGACTGGCATCCGAAGTGGTCATTTTTGGAGCATTTTTTGCCGCTTGGCACAAACCTTGCGCAGCTACGTGACAGCAAATACAGGGATTTGGGCGATTTTATCACGAGCACTTATGACATTGACACAACCTGTTCGGAGACGACAGCGCAGGCGAAGTTCGGGCGGCGAGGCGCTATTTACGCGGGGCATGTGGCCCAACCCATGAGCTTAAACAAGACC
>CAZKNE010000390.1:0-2778 GCA_964554005.1 uncultured bacterium
GGTCGGACACAAAGATGCCGCAAGCCATTTTGACGGCAAGCGCTGGTCTCATATCACATCGGGCAGGGATACGCTTGCGTCCGGCATCGTGCAGGCAATAGCCATCGATCAGAGGGGCCGCGTATGGTTCGGGACGCAGCGGGGTGGGGTTAGTGTGCTCGATGCGGGCAAATGGACGCGATATAATCTGGATAACAGCGCGCTGCCAGACAACGATGTAACCGACATTGGAATCGCTCCTGACGGGAGGGTCTTCCTGACGACCGCTCAGGGGGCTTGTGTTTTGCGCGAGGTGTCGGGCCAGTAGTCCCGCCGGGTGCTGGAATTATTGCTTGGCGGCACCTTTGACCAGGCCCTTCTCAACGATGGCTCTTGCGAGCTGCTCGGCTATGAGCTCGCCCCAGCATCGGAACCGACATGTCCGGCCATCTGTTTATTGAATAAACGGCATCCCTTGAAGAAGTTTTTCTGGAGACGATGCGACCGTCATAACTATATGCAACGCACCTCATCGAGGCGCCTCAATCCCCAGGGAGGAACTGCCATGAGAAAGTTGTCACTTCCGCTGTTTTTGTTTGTTGCGATTCTACTTGCGGCACAATCTGCGTTCAGCGAGGGGTTCATTTTCACGACTCACCCGGACACCGGAGTTGTGCAACCGCTGGTGACCAAGACGCTGAAGGTTACGTTCGAGGCAACGGAGAGCATCGCAAAGACCACCGTGGAGCAGACGTTCTACAACCCGACTAACAGGACGCTAGAGGGCCGTTTGGTGTTCCCGCTGCCTAGAGGAGCAGCTGTCTCGAGTTTTGCGATGTGGGTAGGAAACACGAAGCTTATGGCGAGAGTTCTGCCCAAGAAGGACGCAAACAACATCTACAACGACATCGTCAGGAAAATGCGCGATCCAGCCCTGCTCCAGTATCTTGGCAGGGGCATGTTCGAGGCGCGTGTGTATCCAATTGCACCCAGATCGACCAAGAAGATCGAGCTTCAGTACTCGTGCGTGCTTGACACCGAGGCCGACGTTGTGGACTACGTGTTTCCGCTCAACTCGTTCACTGTAACGCACCTACCGGTGATGAGTTTCGTGCTTGTCGGCCGGATCAAGTCACGCAATCCCCTGAAGAACATCTACTGCGCGTCGCACGATGTCGCGATCAATCGCTTGAGCGATACCGAGGCGAGCGTCAGCTTCGAGTGCAATGACCTGAAGGCCGAGAGGGATTTCAGGCTGTTCTACACGCTTTCTCGGGACGAGGTGGGCATCAACCTCCTATCGCAGAAGGACGGCGCCGACGGTTACTTCTTGCTTCTGGCATCCCCCAATTATGCTTTGAATAAGAGACGGCGCCCCGCCAAGGAGGTCGTCTTTGCGCTCGACATATCCGGCAGCATGCAGGGCAAGAAGATCGAGCAGGCGCGTAAGGCGGCCAAACACATTGTCTCAAACCTCGGCAAGCAAGATTATTTCAACCTTGTGGTTTTCAACGACCAGGTGCGGAAGTTTGCCAATGCGCAGGTGAGGGCAACCAAGTCTGAGGTGCGCGATGCGATGAAGTTTATTGATGGGCTCGAGGCGGCCGGTGGAACTAACATCGATCGCGCCCTGAGGGAGTCCTTGCAGATGCTCCATCGCGACGACATGCCCAGGATGGTCATTTTCCTGACGGACGGGCAGCCCACGGTTGGCGTAACCGACCTTCAGAAAATACTTGATAGCGTCAAGGCCAAAGGTCGCGGCGCAGCCAGGGTCTATTGCTTCGGGGTGGGTTACGATGTTGGAGCTGACCTCTTGGATGGCATCGCGCGGGTCAGTCATGGCACGGTCTCCTACGTGCTGAAGGATGACGACCTCGAGCGCGTGATCTCGTCGTTCTACAACAAGGTGTCGTATCCCGTGCTTTCTGACGTCCGGCTGGATATAGCTGGCGTCAAGACGTTCGACATGTACCCAAGCACCTTGCCCGACCTCTTCAGAGGCACCCAGGTGGTCCTGTTTGGCAAATATGCGGCCGGCGGCCCCGGCAAGGTTACCCTGTCTGGCCGCGTCGAGGGTGAGACCAAGAAGTTCAGAAAGCAGGTGAACTTTGCGCGTGAGCCCGGCCAATACGACTTCATTCCGCGGCTTTGGGCGCTTAGGCGGGTTGGGTTCATGCTGGACGAGATTCGGCAGAAGGGCGAGGTCTCGGAGCTGGTTGATGAGTGCGTCCGTCTGGGCACAAAATACGCCATCGTTACGCCATATACATCACACCTCGTAACCGACGAGGGTGAGGGAACCAGGCCGAGGCCAGTGTGGTGGGCGACGCAGAGGGGCGGTATTCTCCCAATGAGGCGCACGCGCCCGGCGGACGGGACGAAGCTCCCCAAGCAGGCATACGTGCAGGCGGCAGGTGCAGCGACTCGCGCGACGCTCGATGAGAAGGGCAAGATCGCAAGCTCGATGGTCATACAGGAGCTCTCAATGGCGACGGCGGAGAAGCCGCAATACACTGGGCAGCGAAGGCTGGCTGGGCGCAAGGTGTTCGTTTTCAGGAATGGCTGCTGGACCGACACGGCGATAGAGGACTTAAAACTGGCAACGCCGGACAGAGTGGTGGAGTGCTTCGGCGACGCTTACTTCAAGATGGTTCGCGAGGACGAAGAACTCGCGAAGTATTTCTCTGTCGGCAAGTGCCTAATAGTTCTGCACAAGGGCAAGGTGATCAAGGTAACGGCGCCGGCCAGCTAGCCGCAGAACGTTTTCTCATGACCTCGCTGGCGTGATTGCTGGGG
>CAZKNE010000391.1:0-2778 GCA_964554005.1 uncultured bacterium
CTTATCAATGTTCTTGACCTTTGTGGAACGACTTACAGTTGTTCCTATACCTAGATGAACTGCGTCGTATTCCCTCAAAATATCTTCAAATAAAACGTCCTTGCCCACCGTGGTATTGAATCTGAACTCCACCCCCAACGAGGCGATGTAATTGACATCCTTGTCTATCGCCTCAATCGGCAATCTGTAGGATGGTGGGCCTATCCGCATCATTCCGCCGCCGCCGGGCAGGGAGTCGAACACAACTGCCTTATACCCTCTCAAGGCGAGAAAATAAGCGATAGATAAGCCGCTCGGGCCCGCACCTATGACGGCGACTTTCTTTCCCGTAGGTTCGCCCGGCTTGAGCTCTAAAGCAGTTTTGTAATCCTTGATAGTATCCGCAGCGAATCTCTTGAGCCATCGAATAGCCAGCGCCTCCCCTCGTATGCTCAGAGAACAGGCTGTTTCACAATGTTTCATACATATTCTTCCGCAGATTGAAGGGATGGGATTATCCTCAAATATCTTCCTCAAGGATTCATCGGGCTTATCCTCGTAGATAGCCCTGATGTAATCGGAGATCTTCAGATGCGCCGGGCACGCCTCCTCGCATAACTTACATTCCAGGCAGCGGGAGGCTTCCGCCTTGGCCTCTTCTTTGTTGTAGCCTATAACCTGCTCGATAAAGGACAGTCTCCTTTCCTCGGGCGGAACCTCGGGCATAGACACACGCTGGGGATCAAACAGAGAGTATTCAAGGTCAGAGCTAAAACCCTCATAGTCCTGTTTGCGATGGGCCAGACTTGCCTTGAGAATAGAATACTCTCCGGGGCCGAGAAAATGCTCCTCGTCGGTCTTCTCATCCTTTGGAATGAAAGTAAAGGTCCCGGTATCAAAGTGGATATGAAAATAGTCTCTGGATAGTCTCAAGCAGCCGGGAGGGCAGATATCTACACACAGTCCGCAAAAACAACATCTGCCATAGTCGAGCTTCGGACGCTCATTCTTTATGCCCTGCTCGGGTTTGGACTCTAATTCAGGGATCTCAACCATCTCGATTGCTTCATTGGGACATATATCAGCACAATTGCCGCAGCCTGTGCACTTATCCCAATCGTTGAGATGAAACCCCCGATACCTCAGCGCCGGCTCCTTGGGCTCAAAAGGATACCGCAAGGTGCGCGGCTTTTTGAACAGATATCTAATTGCCTTGAAGGGGCTGAAGATGCGGCCTTTCTTATCTTTCTCTTTCATCTGTCTATCTCGGGCGCAACCACGTATAAGCTTATCATTATGTTCCCAACATCAGCGATACTGGCATTTCTCAATACTTTCTCCAGAACAGTCAAACCATGGGGATAAGAAGGCGTTCTGAAATGCACCCTGTAAGGTTTATCTCCCCCATTACTGACCAGGTAAAGACCCAGCTCTCCGCGTGAGGACTCACATCGGACATAAGCCTCACCTTTTGGCACATTCCATTTGAATGGATTGGGTATTCTGTTGTAAACCGGCCCCTCGGGCATAGCGTCGAGCAGCTTGAATATCATATGAACGCTTTCGATCATCTCGTCTCTTATGACCCAGATTCGGGAGTGCGCATCGCCGTCCTCTCTTGTAGGGACCTCCCAGTCCACCTTGTCGTAAGCGGCATAAGGCTCGACCTTTCTGATGTCATACTTCATCCCCGTTGCTCTTAAAGTCTGCCCCGTTGCCCCCCATTCCTTCGCATCTTGCTGGGTTAATTGACCAATCCCTTTCGCCCTTTTATGGAACAAACGGTTGTTGAAAAACGTGGAATCATAATCCGGCACGCAGCCGCCGATGGAATGCAGCGTATTCACTATTCTATCTGTGAATCCTGGCGGGAAATCGCGCCGAACGCCGCCAGGCCATATATATATGTGATAGACTCTGCCGCCGGTGAGTTCCTCAAACAGGTCCAACACCAGGTCGCGATGATACATCGCCCACTGAGCCACAGTATCGAAGCCCAGCATGTTGGCGTAAGCCCATAGGCCAAACAGGTGCGAGCCGACCCGTGCAAGTTCGAGGCAAATGCTCCTCACGAAATGGGCCCTTTCTGGAACTTCTATCTGCGCCAGCTTCTCAACCGCCATGGCGTATATCATCTCTATGTGGTCGGGCTCTACCACATTTATTCTACAAACCATCGGGAAGTTCTGTATCCAAGTTCTGTACTCCATCAGTTTCTCAAAACCGCGATGCAGATAGCCCGGGTTTGCCGTGGCTTCTAAGATACGGTCGCCCTCAACCTTGAGCGTGATGCTGAAATTTCCCACCATCCCGAGATGCTGGGGCCCGAAGTATAGTTCTAATTCTCTCATTTCTTCTTAATCTCAATCGGGGGAATACTACCAAAAACCTCTTCCACATATCGCCTCGTGTCGAAATCCTTTCGAAACGGAGGGATCTCGTAGTCCCGTTCTAGCAAAAGCGGAGTTAGTCTTGGGTGCCCCTCGAAATCTATTCCGAAAAACTCGTGTATCTCGCGCTCGTAAGGCTCCGCGGTTGGGAAAAGGCCGATTACAGTCTCAAAGTGCGGTTGGTCTCTTGGAATGGGCGTCTTGAGAATTATATGCAGCTTCTGCCTGTCAGTATATTCATCATTATTCTGCATGTAAGGAGTAAGAAAAAAACAGAGCTCGAAAACGTTATCTTCTATCCAATCCACGACAGAAATAAGCGATAAATGGTCAAAACCCGCGTCCTTGAGAAACCTCAGAATAGCCAACACGCTATCGTTTGGGGCGGTTACGGCTATCCTGCTGTCCT
>CAZKNE010000392.1:0-2758 GCA_964554005.1 uncultured bacterium
TTCTCGCTGTCTATAGACTTGGGTGCCACCTTCCCACGCCAGGTATCGATTCGGCGGCGCTTGCGCAGTTTTTCGAGTCACAGCAGGGCACGCTTTTGAGCATGATCGACCTATTCTCTGGCGGGGCGTTACGGAAGTTGACAGTTTTCGCTCTTGGGATAATGCCCTATATCAGCGCGTCGATCATTCTACAGCTTCTGATAGTGGTGATACCTTCTTTGGAGAAGCTGTCAAAGGAGGGCGAGGCGGGCAAGAAAAAGATTACGATGTACACGCGTTACGGGACGGCGGTTCTCAGCATGCTTCAGGGATTCGGCATTGGGATGTGGTTGGAGAAGATGAAAAGCCCTTCTGGCGCTCCAATAGTCATCCATCCTGGGCTTGGCTTCAAGCTCTTGGTAATGATAACCTTAACAGCTGGGACGGCATTCATAATGTGGCTTGGAGAGCAGATATCCGAACGAGGCATAGGCAATGGCATCTCGCTTATCATTTTTGCTGGCATAATCGCTCGATTGCCGGCCGCAATTGGGCAGACGCTAAATCAGGTGTTTCAGGGCGAGCTCAAGATATACACGATCATAATCCTGATGGTGTTGATGGTCGGTGTTGTGGCGCTTGTCGTGGTGCTTCAACAGGCGCAACGTCGGCTGCCGATCCAACATGCGAAGCGTGTGATAGGCAGGAAGCTTTATGGTGGCCAGACCACGTATCTGCCGCTCAGGGTCAACACGGCTGGTGTCATTCCAGTCATTTTTGCCTCGTCGATCATCATGTTTCCGGCAACTGCGGCCGGGATTTTCGGGGCGTCTTTTTTGGAGCCCGTTGTGGTGCAGCTGAAGCCTGGCCGGCTGCTTTACACCGTTCTATACATTGCAGCAATCATCTTTTTCGCGTATTTTTATACTTCGATTATTTTCAATCCGACTGATGTCGCAGACAATCTACGGAAGTCGGGAGCTAATATCCCAGGAAAGAGGGCAGGGAAGGTTACTGCCGAGTACATAAACCAGGTTTTGTCGAGGCTGACGTTTGGCGGTGGCATCTTCCTCGCGGCCGTCTCAGTGCTTCCGGCTGTCTTGGTTTACGGCATCCCGATTGTGGATATTCCGTTTATTGGTGAGCGGATTGTGGGTTGGTTTCCTTATTATCTTACGCATGGCCTGAGTGTTCCTTTCTGGTTTGGCGGCACGGCACTCCTGATAGTGGTGGGTGTTGCTTTGGACACTGTGCAGCAGATCGAGGCTCAGATGGTGATGCGGCACTACGATGGTTTTGTCAAGAAAGGCCGTATCAGGGGTAGGAGGTAGAGTGTTTTGCGACTAGTTCTTATGGGGCCTCCGGGCTCGGGCAAAGGGACACAGGCGAAGATGTTGGCGGAGCGAGCAGGTCTGACGCATCTTTCGACTGGCGATATACTTCGCGAGGCGATCAGCAGTGGTAGCGAGCTGGGCTCGAAGGCCCGAGATGCCGTTGAAGGAGGCAAATTGGTCTCTGATGATGTTTTATATGATATTGTCGAGGCGAGGCTAAAGGAGCTAGAGTCTGACAATTGCTTCATACTTGATGGGTTCCCCAGAAACCTGAGGCAGGCGGAGTTTCTCGAGTCCATCTTGCCACGTCTCGGGATTGGGATTGATGCGGCGGTTCTGCTTGACGTTCCGCGGGAATCCCTTTTAAGGAGGCTTTCTGGGCGCCGGGTGTGCTCTCGCTGTGGGAAGGAATATCATTTAGAGTTCTCACCTCCGAAGGTAGAGGGCATTTGCGATGTGTGTGGACAAGGGCTCTATCAGCGTGAGGACGACAAGCCGGACAAGATTGAGAAGAGGCTTAAGATATATGATGAGGCCACGTTTCCAATGGTGAACTTTTACAGGGATATGGGCTTGCTGGTTGAAATTGAGGCTGATGGCGGGATGGAGGACGTGTTGCAGCGGATTCTTGATTCGCTTGGTAAAGGCAAGCAGGGGCAAGTTTAGGGTATGCCCAAGGGGGAGGGAATTGAGGTGGAGGGTGTTGTAACAGATGCTCTGCCAAACACAGTTTTTATAGTTGAGCTTCCAGATAGTAGAAAGGTAACGGCTCATTTGTCGGGGAAGATGCGGAAGCACAATATACGGATTCTTCCGGGCGATAGGGTAACGGTCGAATTGACCCCCTATGACCTGAGCCGGGGGCGAATAGTTTATCGGTTGAGATGAGCGCTTGGCGTGAGACAGGACAGGATAGGTAGCAAGTTATGAAGGTGAGAGCATCGGTCAAAAGAATGTGTGCCCGCTGCAAGATAATTAGACGACGAGGTGTCGTCAGAGTGATATGCACGAATCCCAAGCATAAGCAGCGGCAGGGATAAGAGCTGATATAGGGAGACTCTTTTTTTGGCAAGAATAGCAGGAGTGGACCTTCCGAAAGATAAAAAGGTGGAGGTTGGTCTAACCTACATTTTCGGGATAGGTCGGACGAGTTCCAGGAAGATACTCAAGGAGACGGAGATCGGGGCCGATATTCGTGTGAACAAGCTCACGGAGGAGCAGGTCAGCAAGCTTCGGCAGGTGATCGAGCGTGAGTTGAAGGTTGAGGGCGAGCTGAGGCAGGAGATATCGATGAACATCAAGCGTTTGAAAGATATCGGCTGCCACCGGGGTCTGAGGCATAGGAAACGTTTGCCTGTTAGGGGGCAGAGGACGAGGACGAATGCGAGGACTCATAAGGGTCAGAGGCCAGGGATTGGGATAAAGAAGAAGGCCAAGAAGGTATA
>CAZKNE010000393.1:0-2746 GCA_964554005.1 uncultured bacterium
TTATACGTGCGGTGGTCCTCCACGCGCGAAATCCACTTCACATAACGTTTCGCAGAAGGCCTCATGCGGGCATGATCCACACCCTCGACCCCGTCCCAGCGCGTGATCCGGACCCTATTGTCTCTCCTTCTGAACGCGTCTCTGAACAAAACCAACAGGGTATATAGTGTCTGTTTGGTTTCTCTGAGGTCAGCTCCGTCCAACTTCGTAAGCGATAGGTCCGTGCCGCGCAAATCTGCGTACCGTAGGTCAGTTCGTGTCAGGTTCGCTCCTCTAAGACTTGCCTGTCGAAGATCTGAATTCCAGATGTTTGAGCCCTCGAGATTCACATCGAATAGGTCAGCATCCCGCAGGTCCATGTCCCACCCATGCAGAACTCCCCGTATCCACGCTTGACGAAGCGTAGCCCCCTTCATCGAGGCAGCAATTAGAGTCGCTCCCTCCAGGTTAACACCGTCTAGCCGTGCATTGTTGAATTCAGCGCTTTGAAGCCTGGCACCGCGAAGATCCGCCTTAGTAAGGTCGGAATCTGAGAAATCGGCACATTCGGCGATGGTCTGCGCCAGATGTGTATGATTAAGAATGGCCCCATTCAGCTTGGCGAAGCAAATGTCCGCGCCGTGCATCTTGGCGCGCGACAGATCGGCTCCCTCCAGCTTCGCCTCACCCATTTGGGCGCCCTCAAGCTCTGCCCCCACAAGGTCAGCTTTCTGCAGAACGGCACCAAAGAGGTTGGCCTTGCTCTTCTCGACAAACCTCTTGTATTGTCCTTTCTCTTTGTCATTGGGTGCCCAATGCTCCCAACAGAGCGGCTTTTCTAACGGGCATCCCTCTTGGCCCCAGCCATAGAGCGGGGCTTTCCGGTCACCCGGTTTCTTGTCCTCAAGGCACTTCTCACATACATCGATCTTCGGCTGGGTGCTCTTATCCTCTGCCATCAATCATTCCTTCGTATGGCTTCGTGTTCTTGCCTCCTTCGCCGTGGTGGCTACGGCGGCTGAACGTGGATGACTATCTATGAGCGGGATTATCCGCTATTGACCCCGTTCTTTCAAGCGACATTGCTCGATCAGGATTGCTGAGATGCCTTTCAGGTCGATAGGCAGCCCCGCGTCTGCTCCACCCCCCTCGCTTGATTCCAGGAGTTTCCCCAATCTTGAGCGCAGAATAGCTGGTTTATCGGCTATGTCGCTCTAATTCCGGACGGCATCGACTGGAATTGGAGCTTACCGGAGCCGGGGCATACTCACTCCCGCCCTGAAAGGGCGTAACGTGGGTAGCCGTAGGCGTCAGCCTACGGATCACGCCCAGCGAAGAAAAAGAAAAACAACCCTGAAAGGGTTGCACAATCGACCGTTTTATGACGAAGGTCTCTGGTGTGAAAGGACTGTTGTGCGGCCCCTTCAGGGCCGATCTGGGGAGGTGGGGATGCGTTCCGATTCCGTAGGTTGCACCTACGGCTACCCACGTTAATCCCCTTCGGGGATTCGGAGGCGGCGTCGAGCATCTGAGACGAAGTCGGCATCATGAACCAGTCCAAAACAGAATGGGTAAACCTCCCCTCACCTTGATTCGCATTGCATTTGGACTATTGTTAGAGATAATTGCCCGAGTATGCCGGGGTGGCGGAAGTGGCAGACGCAGCGGACTTAAAATCCGCTGAGCCGTTGGCTCGTGCCGGTTCAAGTCCGGCCCTCGGCATCTTCTTTAACTGACAATGAGAAGGGCGGCGCTTCAGTGGGAAGCAGGCGCCCTAAAGCTGTATTATTTGGCATGGGTCCGCCCGCTGGAATGTGTCAAGTCTTGACATTTTGGCGGGCGAGCCGTATGTTTCAAGAGTGGGCCATTAGCTCAGCCAGGTAGAGCAGCTGACTCTTAATCAGAAGGTCGAAGGTTCGATTCCTTCATGGCCCGCAATTTGATTTTGCTGACCGTAATTGGTGGTGCGATTCTTGGGGGTTGGGATGGACATAGAGATTCGTGGCGACGAGCGAGGCGTGAGAGCTTGCGACGAATGTAGGATAGGCCGCCCCGAGGACCTTGCGGATGTGGCCCGGGCAGCGCTCAACTTCGGTCGGGCGTTCTTGAGGCAAACGGTGGGCAAGGAGTACGAGATATGGGAGCTGACGCCGCCTGGCGAGACGGCTGGACGGCCTACGCCGGGCGAGAAGTCCGGCGCTGCCGTGTGCGAGGTTGTGCTGTTTGCGAGGGGGAAAACTCCGGAGGCTAAGGAGGAGGCAGATTAAGGAATGTCCGAAAGAGCAATCGTTATTTACGGTGACCCCGTGCTCCAGAAGAAGGCCGAGCCGATCACTATGGTCAAGAGCGACGTGATCAGGCTCGTGGAGGACATGCAGGCCACCATGTATGCTAGCCAGGGTGTTGGTCTGGCCGCACCGCAGCTGGGCGCCTCGGTTAGAGTGATAGTCCTGGACACCAGCGCCGGTCGCGACGCCACGCAGCGCTTGGTGCTGCTCAATCCCGAGCTGAAGGAGATGTCCAGCGAGGACGTTGCTGAGGAAGGATGTCTGAGCATACCGGAGTTCGTAACGCGCGTGCAAAGGGCAACTTCTGTAACAGTAATCGGCCAGGATTTGAACGGCAAATCAATAGAGGTCCAGGCGGAAGGCCTCGGTCTCGTTGTTGGCGAAGTCCGCCAGCCGGGTGCTGGTACCGCCCGCGAAGACGAAGACGGCCTTGCCGATGGGGTGGAGGATTTCGCCCTGCCGGAACGCCCCGTCCTGCA
>CAZKNE010000394.1:0-2737 GCA_964554005.1 uncultured bacterium
GACACGTTCTTTGGGCCCACTGTTGAGATATTCATGTTAAGGCCTACTTTCCCCCCACCGCAGACCACCCCGTGCGGGTCATCTGTGTGGATGCGTCTGCTGCACGCACCCACGCTGTGCAATAGGTCTCCCCCAAAAGATCGGTTTTTCTGAGCGCGACCTCGTCAGGTAGTTAGTGGTTCCTGGACTGCCGGCTCGAGCTGGGCAGTTCGATGTTCGGAATGTGGGTTGCATGTTGCAATTTTCGGAGGGGAGTCGTGGTTTGCGGCCGGGGAAAATTGTCCCAAATGGGACAATTGCTAGTAAACTGCTGTCCCAAATGGGACAGTTAGAGAAACATGGATATAAATATATATTAGGGGAATAGATGACATAACAATCGTAAAACTACCACTTTCTGCAACGAAAAGAATCAAGGCCATTTTCTGAGGGTGTAAGAGTCGCTTGTGCTCGAAACTAGGCTCACAATTGCCGATAAGGTAAATAGTTGGGCTGTTTGGCACAGGATGTGCTTATTTTCTATAACGAAGCGGAGAAACACCTGTCAAGGAGGTGGCAAGAAAATGTATTTCAAGGTAGTTGTCGAATGTGGGCACGTAGGTGCTGGCAAGAGCTTAGAGACTGTCCGGTATTGGCACGCCAAGAATGCTTCTCATGCGCTCTTTTCCGCCTCAGGTCTACCGCGGGCCAAGAAGAAGAACTTGACCGTTGTCAAGTCTGTGGTTCCGATAACACGGGAGGAGTTTGACGTTGGCCTGAGGGAAGAGGCGTCAAATCCCTACCTCTCATGGGTCTCGCGGCCTGTCGAGTCTGGACATCTGGCCAGACGGGCGAGCTGACCTCGCATTTCTCGCACGATACATCTTACCGCTGTTTTTTCCGGCCCTACCTGTTCTAGCGAGCATGGCTCACCGCAGGCTCTGACTTGACAAAATCCTTACTCTAGCGTTCACTTCTGGCTCTGGGGAAGCTGTTCAGTCTTAGGCTGAGAGTTTAGCCCCTGTCCTCTAGTGTTTAGCTCTTGAGAACAAGGATGAGGTCATCTGTTCCTTGCGACATTTTGACATAACCGGCCTTGGGATATTTCTCATCGCAGTCCTCATCGCCTCGGTTGGATTGTTCACATATTTCTCGTTCGACGATTACATCTACTTCCACCGGGCGGAGGAACACGCAGAAAGCCTCAAGACCTTTTTCGCGCCTTTCTGGACGTTTAATCCTTGGCTTTATTACCGACCTCTTCCCTCGATGTTCTGGGTAGTCTTGTTCACGCTTTTCGGGGCATCCCCGACGCCATACGAGCTCGGCGTCATGCTCACATTTGCGGCGATGGTCTTCTTCATCTATCGGATCGGAAACCTTCTCGGTGGACGGATTGCTGGTGTTGTAGCTGGCCTGCTGGTGGCCCTTTACTTCCCCATCTACAGCGTCTCCTGGCTGAGGTCCTCAGCCTCCCTACAGATGGAGCTTTTTTTTGTCGCCTCGGGAATGTTCTACCTCGCGCGATGGGCTAAGTCTCAGTCAGCGCATCACGCACCAAGAAGTCTGCCGTGGCTAGGGATCGCGCTATTGCTCGGCGCATTTCTGTCAAAAGAAACATCATTCCTGGCTCCCCTGCTGCTACCTCTCTTGGTGCCTAAGAGACGAGTTGTCAAGCTTGCGGCAGGTCTGTTTGTCTCGGGCGCGGGGATGTTCTTCATAGCCAGGAATCTGATCCCGTCGAGGTTCCCACTTCCCGTCCCCAGGTTTGATTTGGCACTGATTGCAAGGAACCTGGACTTTTTTCTGCGCGAGCAGTTCTTGTTCTACCTGCCCGCCTCGCTCATTGTGTTGGTTGCGCTGGCTTGGGGCAGCAGGAATCGGCACGTTTATCTTCTATTATGCGCCGTCGCGTTTTTTCTCATGGATGTCTTTGTGGGATACACAGTGGCGATGCACAGGGCGAAACTGGTCGTATGTCTTGCCGCTGTGGCGTATTGTGCCGTCAAGGCGCCCGCGAAGGTGAGATTCTTGCTTGGCTGGACCGCACTTCTGCTTCTACCAGCCCTCTCCGTTCTTGATACGACCATCCACCAATCGGCCGAGGCGTTCATGGGCTTGGCTTTGTTTCTGGGTGTTGGCGTTGCCAGGCAGACGAGGCTCGTTTCTAGGATGTGTAGCTCCATCGTCCGAGCTCGTTCCTGGAGAGCTAAAAGGCCAAAAGGCATCGCCGGCGGCTCGCATGAACGGACACTTGGCATAAGACCTGGACTCGCACGACAATTGCGTATTGCAGGTGCACTGGCGTGCGTACTGCTGCTTGGATACGCGGCCTTAAGGATAATCTCGCTCAATCTTCGAATCGGCGTGGCTGAGTCGCGGATGATAGTCCACAAGTCGAGGCTGACGAGGGACGTCCGTGAATACCTTTGTGGCTTACCAGCGTCCGATCTGAGGATTCATGCGACCAATCTCCCAGGGCTCATCTCGGTTCCGGACATCCCATTCGACGCTCGTCTGCATGGCTGCCGGCTTGTCGTTGATGAGCGCCTTTCGGCGAGAACGGGCATCTTTGTCCTGACAAGTGAAACACCCAAGAGGATAATAGATGATGTGAGCTCGCGCTCACGCCCTATCAAGCGGCTCTCCAGGGCACGTTACGAGGCGCTGGTCTTCGCCTCTCCATAGCAACGGCTCCAGGCAGCGAAACCAACATTGCGGGATTAGGGCTTGAGACACAGCTGTTTCAGGGAAGCGA
>CAZKNE010000395.1:0-2728 GCA_964554005.1 uncultured bacterium
CTCTTCGCAAAGATCCGTGGGTTGCACCCACGGCTACCCACATGATGCCCTTGTAGGGCATTGAAGGATCACTCTCGAACAGTCCCCGCCTCCAGCCCACATTGCAGAAGTTTCTGGCGCCAGAATCCCTCAAACTCACCCCGCCACCACGTTTGCAGCCGCACCAAGGCATGATATTACGAAAGCTCCTCTCAAAAGAGTGCGTTGACACAATTGCGAGGCTCGTGTTACAAGGATTTGGCCGTTGACCGTCTGAACCAGGGTTCGTCTTATTGAGGACACTGACGTTGCGGCCGGTGCTTTGAAGAGATTAGGACCGCGAGACTGACTAGTATCGAGAGACCCGGCCTTGTGCTGGACGAGCCCTCGAGGTCGCAACGGTCGTAAACACGTTTACACAGGGTAGTTCGCATGTTGAGTTTTTTGCCATATATGTGGCTTGGTTTGACCATTCTGCTGGTTCTCTTGGGGTCTTGGCTATCGTTCGAGATTACGTTCTGGCTTGCAATCGATGCTTTCGTTGTCATGATCGCAGCCTTCTTTGGCGCCTCGTTACTTGTGCAGCTGATCGTGGCGGCCGTCTTGGCGGTTGTTCTATTGCTTTGGGCCCAGAAGTTGTCCTTTGCAAGTCTTAGAACGCTGCGGGATACGGAGACCATCAGGGCGAATCCGGCGGACCTCGTCGGCCGGCGTGGCATTGTTGTGATCAGCATCGATGGCGGCGTAAAACGGGGTCTTGTTAATTTGTCCGGAGAGAAATGGGTCGCCCAAGCGGAGGAGGGCATGAAGTTCGGGCAAGGCAAGGAGATAGAGGTTGCGTCTCTCAGGGGACAGACAGTTATGGTGAGGGGTCTCCCTGGCTGACCCGACCGCTGCTCGGCCGCAGGTTCAGAGGCCTATCCGGCTTCGCCGATGACAGGGCAGAGAGGCCTGCGTCAGAAGGATCAAGATGCAACAGTCATCTATCGGCATTTAGGACCCTTTAAGTATGGCGAGCTTACCCCAAACGGTGTGGAAATTAGGTAAGGCGGTGTTTACCTTAATTGGTAGAAGAAGAACCTAAGGTGAAAGAAAGGAGAACACCGCCATGAGCAAGAAGAGCACAGTTGGAGATTGGAAGTCAAGCCCGGGTTGGGAGGGTCTTGAGGCGTGGATTCGTGGAGAGATTCAGAGGTGCTTTCAGGACGTGTTGGAGGAGGAGGTGACGGAGTTTTTAGGCAGGTCAAGATACGAGCGGCGGCAGACTGTTGATGGAGCTTCAGGCAGCCGCAATGGCTACGGTAAGCCTCGGGACCTAACGTTGAGTTGCGGGACGATAGCGGTTCGGCGTCCGCGGGTGCGTGATGCCGAGGAGCGTTTTGAGAGCCGCCTTTTGCCGTTCTTCCAGCGTCGGACGAAGGCGGTGAACGAGCTGATACCCGAGCTCTACTTGCACGGTCTTGCCGAGGGCGATTTCGACCTGGCGCTTCGGGGCCTACTGGGCGAGAACGCTCCGCCTCGGTGCTGGACCGAGATTGGGAGCAGATGATAACGTTCTTCAAGTATCCCCAAGAGCACTGGAGGCACATTCGGACGACCAATCCTGTCGAGTCGCCGTTCGCGAGCGTCCGTTTGCGGACGAATGCTGCGAAACGCTTCAAGAAGGTTGAAAACGCGACCGCCGTCTTATGGAAGATGTTGATGATAGCTGAAAGGAGGTTCAAACGCCTAAAGGCCCCTAAACTTATGAAACGCGTCTTTGAAAACTCTGTCTATGTTGATGGCAGAGAAAAAGAACTTGACAAGGAACATCAAGCCGCCTAACTTTAATTTACACACTTAATGATGGTAACTCAGTATGGTGGCCGGAATGCGAATCAGAACCCGGACCTCTGGGCGATGTGCTCGCCTGGACGCATGTTTTACGGACCTTCTGCAATGTCGGTAGAAAAGCATGTCCCAGGGCCTTAGGCTTCTTTACGTCTGCTCTGACGAGGGTGTCCCGCTTTTCGGAATGAAGGGCTGCTCGGCGCATCTGAGAGAGATGTCCCTGGCCTTTGCCTTTATTGGCTGCCGGGTGAGGCTTGTCGTGGCGAATGCTCAGGGGCCATCTGCTTCATCCTTCGGCATTGAGTACGAGGAGATTGTCCCACCGACCTCGCGAAAGCTCGGTTTCGACTTGCGGAAAATAATCCTTGACCGGCGGTTCTTTAGAGGGCTAGACAGGGTAATAAAAGAATTTGAGCCTGATATTATTTTTGAACAATATGACCTTTACGCTCGTGCCGGGGCGAAAATCGCATCACGATATCGAATTCCGCATGTGCTTCAAGTACATGCACCCTTGGTGTGGGAGCAGCGAGACCGAATTCACTTCCCTCGGCTCGCCAAAGTGTTTGAGAGGAAAACATACCGCCAGGCAGACCTGTTGATAGGCGTGTCCCCAGCGGTGTGCAGGATGCTGCGAGGGATATCCCCCGATGGTCCGGTTCTGTTAGTAGAAAATGGCGTTAACGAGACAGTGTTCAACGAGGGCGTCTCTGGCTCAGAGGTCAGGCAGCGTTATGCGCTCGGGGGGAATACGGTTGTTGGGTATGTTGGTAGCCTGAAGGATTGGCAGGGCGTTGCGACGCTTATCCAGGCCTCTTCGATCCTGCTTGCTGAACGTGACGACATTCGCTTTCTGATCGTCGGCGGGGGCAATAACCTTGTGCCGTATAGAGAGTGGGCCAGGGCATTAGGGCTGGCC
>CAZKNE010000396.1:0-2705 GCA_964554005.1 uncultured bacterium
TTGAGATCGACAGCGCCACCCAGGATGAGCTGCGGAAGTTCCTAAACGAGAGCGTAACGGAGGATTTCGCGGAGTTCCTGCGGTCCGGAGTGCGAGACACGGCGAACCTGAACGCGGTCTTGAAGCTGCTGCGATTGAAGAAGGAGCTGGACGCTACGCGGGACGACAGCAGGATGCGGGCGATTGTGCAGGAGGCTCAGAATGAGATGAGAAAGCTTCCGGATGAGCTCAATAATTTGCTACTTACCGCTCTCTCGGCCTCTGCAAACGTGAGCTAAGGGAACAGGGCCGGCGACGCTGAGGCTTTGGCAGAGCGTCCTTAGGATTGACCATCGGACACTATGCGCAGCGTTGCTGGCCCGGACCTGACCGCGCTACTCTCTGGCCTCTTTGGCCTTGCCTACACCCTCCAGCATCTCCTTGATGCCACCGATTGAGCTGAGGACGCCGGTCGCCTCAAACGGCAGATAAACAACCTTGTTGTCTTTGCCGGAGACCATCTCCCTAAGCGTGTCAAAGCACAGCCAGAAAATCTTCAACGGTGAGGTCTGCTCTCGCAATGAGCGCCCTGAGTGTGCCCCTCGCGGTCTCACGATGATCGGGGACAGAAAGCGTCGCAATGTGCCCCTGCTTGACGAGAATAATGTGGCTTCCCCGCCGCCTCACAACTTCCCAGCCAAGACGTTCAAGACATCTCGCGACTTCACGGCCACTCAGGAGGGGAAGCTTCGCCACTAAACGAGAACCTCGACCTCACGCATCGATACTGTAAGTGGCATTCCCTGCTCAGCCCGCACTTCAAGGCACTGTTTTATCGCGTCTTTGATGTTGTTAAGTGCCTCTTGCTCCGTTTTGCCCTGACTGACGCATCCGGGAATCGAAGGGCATTCCACGACAATCATGCCGTCCTCGTCGCGCTCAAATGTTACAATGAATCTCAACGCTATGTCTCCTTCCTGTTGCCCACGCCCTCCAGCATCTCTTTGATGCCGCCGATTGAGCTGAGGACGCCGGTCGCCTCGAACGGCAGATAAACAACCTTGTTGTCTTTGCCGGAGACCATCTCCCTAAGCGTGTCGAGATAGCGGACGGCGATGAGGTAGTTTGCGGGGTCGCCCTTGCTCTCGGCAATTGCCTTTGTGACCATGTTGATCGCCTCCGCCTCTGCGCTTGCGACCTTCACGCGGGCCTCAGCCTGCCCCTCTGCCATCAAGACCTTTGACCGCTTCTCGCCCTCAGCCCGGTTGATCTTGGACTCTTTGACGCCCTCCGCCTCCAGAATCCTTGCCTGCTTATCGCCCTCCGCAACTAAGATCGTGGCTCGCCGGTCTCTCTCGGCACGCATCTGCTTCTCCATGGCATCCCTGATGTCCTTGGGCGGATTTATGTCCTGAAGCTCCACGCGATTGACCTTGACGCCCCACTTGTCCGTGGCCTCGTCAAGTATCTGACGAAGCTTGCTGTTGATCGTGTCGCGGGACGTGAGCGTCTCGTCCAGGTCAAGCTCGCCGATCACGTTCCTCAACGTCGTCTGCGTCAGCTTCTCGATCGCATCCGGCAGGTTTGCGATCTCATAGACGGCCTTTACGGGGTCAGTTATCTGGAAATAGAGCAGCGCATTGATCTCGGTAACCACGTTGTCCTTGGTGATGACGTTCTGACGAGGAAAATCATAGACCGTCTCACGCAGGTCGATGCGCCTCACAAGCCGCATGATAACTATCTTGTGGCCCCGCCCGTCCTCGCGAGTAAACCGCCACTCGATCTGCCTCGGCTTGTCGATGATCGGCCAGATTACGTTGATGCCAGATTTGAGCAGCCTGTCGAACCGGCCCAGCCGCTCGATTACGAGCGTTTCGGCCTGCTGGACAATTACCAGCCCCTTTGCTGCGAAAATGATGATGAAAAGAGCTACTACTGCAACGATAACTATTCCTGCGCTCACGGCTCACTCCTCCTGGTTCTTCGCAATTTTTTTGACAAACAGCTTGGTCCCCTCAACTCGAATGACCTCAACCCTCTCTCCACTCTCGATCACAGAATCGTCAGTTGACGTTGCCCTCCAATCATCACCGCCCAAAGCTGCCCTACCTTTGCCGATAGAGGGGTCTATTCTCTCGGTAACAAGACCAACCTTGCCCGCAAGCGCATCAACGTTCGTTCTCGCCGCAGCATCCTTATCAGAACGATAAATGCGCTTGACGAAAAGCGGCCTGACTGTGAAGAACGCAACCAACGAGGCAACGCAAAAGACGACAACCTCAACGGTGAAACTCGCGCCGAATGCGGCGAAAATAGCGGCCACCAGACATGCCACGCCAAAACACGCCACGACGAAGCCGGGCGTAAATATCTCCATGATAAGGAGCAACACTCCGACTATGACCCAAATCTGCCAGCTTTCCACGTTTCTGCCTCCTGCTAATCTTATTTATGCGCACGATAACGCCAATAAGACTACATATCTTGGAAGACGCATTCAAGGATAGCGCAGCAGCCGGAGAAGTTGTCGCTCGTCAGCTAAACTGGCCTTCTCCTCAAGAGGCTGTCCGATAAATCACTTCGCGTTCTTATCTTCTTATTCCATAAGATTGATGTGCCGTGAGCGTCTGGCGGACATCGCGATGCATTCTGGCTGCAGAAGGGCATAGTAGGGGTGCTGCTTGCTGCACCCTCCTTATGATTTGCCAAACGGAGACAGGGCG
>CAZKNE010000397.1:0-2695 GCA_964554005.1 uncultured bacterium
AGGGGTAGGAAAGGGGCGAGCTTCTCGACGACCCCGACTGGCCCTCCTCCGGGGCCACCGCCTCCGTGTGGGGTCGAGAACGTCTTATGCAAGTTGAAGTGCATCAAATCGACGCCCATGTCCCCGAACCGGGCGATGCCCATGACTGCGTTGAGGTTGGCGCCATCGCAATAGACGAGACCGCCCTTCGAGTGGACTATCTCAGCGATCTCCTTCAGGTTCTCCTCAAATATCCCGAGCGTGTTTGGGTTGGTGATCATTATCCCCGCCACGTCATTGGTCATGACGACGGCGACCGCATGCGGGTCAGCACAGCCGTGCTCGTTCGACTTGATCTCGATCGGCTCGTAGCCACATCTGGAGGTTGACGCGGGGTTCGTGCCATGTGCCGAGTCGGGCACGATGATCTTGGAACGCGGGTTGCCGCTCTTGGTGTGGAACGCCCGAATGATCGACGTCCCAGTAAGCTCCCCGTGTGCGCCAGCAGCAGGCGCAAGGCTCACCTTCGCCATTCCACCGATCTCGGCGAGAAACTCAGCGAGCTCAAACATCACCATCAGGGCTCCCTGAGACAACTCATCGCCTTGATATGGGTGCGACTGGGCGAACCCCGGCAGGCGAGATATGTCCTCGTTCACCTTAGGATTGTATTTCATTGTGCATGAGCCCAGCGGATAATAACCCGTATCGATCCCGTAGTTCCACGTGGAGAGCCTCGTGAAATGCCGCACCACATCGACCTCGGACACCTCCGGGAAATCCTTGACCTCATCCCGCAGCAGATTGCCCGGCACGATCTCGGCAAGACCCCGCATGGGGACATCCGGCTCGGGCAGTGAGAAAGCCCGCTTGCCCTCGCGGCTACGCTCGAAAATGACACCCTCTTCCTGCACGAGGCCTTCCATGAATCTGCTTACTGTCATCGCCGTGTCACCTCCTCGCAGAACTTGTCAATCGCATCCCTGGACACGCTTTCCGTGCAACATGCGAGCATCGTTCGGTCGTCAAACTGCTCATAGAAGTGATTCAGGGCAAGCCCGCCGATGATCCCCTGTTTATGAAGCGACTCATTGACAGCATTCACTGGCCGTGCGGTCTTCACAACGAACTCGTTGAAGACGGGGCCTGAGAAGACGAGCTTCGCCCCCATGCCCGAGAGTCGATTCTTGGCGTAATCCGTCTTGAGAAGGTTGAGCTCGGCCACCTGGCGCATCCCGGCCTTTCCCATCGTCGTCATATACACGGCGGCGGCAAGCGCCATTAGTTGGTGGTTAGTGCAGATATTGGACGTTGCGCGGGCACGCCTGATGTGCTGCTCGCGCGTGGCAAGCGTCATGACGAAACCTGACCGCCCATTGTGATCGACTGTGCGGCCAGCGAGCCTGCCGGGCATCTGCCTAACGTATTTCTCGCGGCACGCGAACAGCCCCAGGTGCGGCCCGCCAAACGACATCGGGATGCCGAGGCTTTGGCCCTGACCCACCACAATATCGGCGCCGAGCTCGCCGGGCGATTTCAGAATACCG
The DNA here is from genome assembly GCA_964554005.1 of uncultured bacterium. Classification (GTDB taxonomy): domain Bacteria; phylum B130-G9; class B130-G9; order B130-G9; family B130-G9; genus B130-G9. The sequence goes on from CAZKNE010000397.1 coordinate 1,527, forward strand.
AGCGAAATGGGGTCTGAAACTACTTCGATCAACAGCGCCCCGACATTGCTAGTCGCATCCGCCAGCGCCGCAAGGTCCTCTATCACCCCAAAGAAGTTGGGCGATTGCACGATGACAGCTGCCACGTCATCGTTAAGCGAGTTCTCAAAAGAGGCGGCATCGACCCTCCCAGACTCGCTGAAGCCAAACTCCTGCACCTTGAGACCAAGCTGCCCAAGGTAGCCCTTCAGCATGGCTCGATACTCAGGATGAACGCTACTTGAAACAACAACCGACGCACGCTTCGCTCGAACACGGGTGGCCATTATGGCCGCCTCGGCCAGCGCCGTCCCGCAGTCATACATCGAGGAGTTGGCGGTCTCCATTCCGGTCAGCTGACAGACTAGCGTCTGAAACTCAAACATGGCCTGAAGCGTGCCCTGGCTGAGCTCGGGCTGATACGGTGTGTAAGCCGTATAGAACTCCGAGCGCGTTAGGATGTGGTCGATGATGCTGGGAATGTAGTGGTTGTAGCAGCCCGCCCCGAGGAAGTAGGTATATTGCTCTGCGCTAGCGCAGCTGGCCGAGAGCTGTCTCATCAACGACATGAGCTCTGGCTCTGAGAGCGACTCGGGCAGCCTGAGTCGCCGATTTAGCCACACATCGGCTGGAATGTCGGCAAACAACTCCCCTACGTCATTGACGCCAATCTCTCGAAGCATCGCATCGCGATCAGCGTCCGTATTGGGAATGTATCGCCTCAATGCTCACCAGCCTCCTCTTTGACAAACTTGTCGTAATCTGCGGCGCTCATCAGCTCGTTGACCTCGGCCGGACTCTTGATCTCGATCCTAATCAGCCAGCCCTTCTCGTAAGGGTCTTGATTGAGGACCTCAGGAGCCTCCAACAAGTCCTCGTTGATAGCGAGTACCTTGCCAGAAACGGGCAAATAACAGTCGCTCACTGACTTCACTGACTCGACCGAGCCGAATCTCTCACCCTGGGCAAACTCGCTGCCAACCTCGGGAAACTCGACGAAGACCATGTCGCCAAGCTGCTCCTGGGCAGGGTCCGTAATTCCCATTTTCCCCGTTTTGGGATCAAGCCACTCATGCGTTGCAACGTATTTCAGATGCTCCGGAATCATTACATTGAACTCCTTTCTGGTTAGCTATCCACATATACGCTTA
>CAZKNE010000398.1:0-688 GCA_964554005.1 uncultured bacterium
CCCGGCGCTCCGAGGCAGCCCTGGAAGACGGGGAAGTCCGCCACGTCGATCATGCCATCCTCGCCGAAATCGATTGTTCGCGCAAGTCCCGGCCGCCAGCCGGTCGGATAGACATAAGAAAACCAACCGAAAGGCGTGTCTGCGGCAATCCACAGCTCGCAAGGCGGAGTAGAGTATCCGGCGTCGCCCAGATTGAGCGTAACGGTTACTGTCTCATCGCAGCTTATGGTGAGGAATTCCGGCTCGCCATTAGCTTGGATTTCGATGTAGGGCCCCTGTGCGTAGGGGTCCCAGCCGGCGAGGCGCGCCACCATCCACCATAACGCGCGGCCCTTCTGTTCGCAGCTTTCATAAGTGGTGTGTCCCGCCTCGCTCCCATTAAAATGCGGGTGCTCCGACGGGATCATAATGCCGTCATACTCGTACGTATTTAGCTCGCCGTCAAACCAGCAGTCCAGGTCCCCAAAATCGAACAGGACCTTGTTATTGTCGAGGCAGAACTGGCGGATTTGCTCGTTGAACCGATAGCGGTTGTAGCCGCTTTCGCCCGTTGCTTGAGCGTTTCCGGTCATGTATATGAATGTTACGTCGGGATTTGCGGCCTCGAACGCCTGCATCCTCTCCAGATACTCGTTCAGAATGTCCTGCCAGTCGCTGTCCGTGGCCTGGCAGCACCAGCCAAACATCG
>CAZKNE010000398.1:698-1861 GCA_964554005.1 uncultured bacterium
CAAACATCGAGTAGTTGATTTGTGGGTTGCTGTCCAGAATGCCCTGCGTGTTGGCGTAGTATTGGGATGGATTGTTGCTGGGATGGTATATGCACAAAGCCCCCTCGATGTCCGGCAGGCCATTAGTGCTCATGGCTACTGCGAAGCTCCTGTCGTCATTCTCGATGCGCTGAAGCCCCGTTACGAGCTGCGACCCATGCGACGTGTGGCCGTAGTGCAGCTTGATGGCGTCCTGCGCCGCGTCTATCCAGTCGGACGGGATGGCCGAGAGACCGATGCAGTTGTGATCGATGATGATCGCCTCGGAAGCGGCATTCGTCGCGGCCCCCGCGAAGACGCAGACGAAGATAGCAAGATAACATGCAAGATAGGTCCTCGCTCGATAACCCATTGACCATGCCCTCCTGTCAGAGACCTGACTTGATTTTAGACAGACGATCTGCCGACATCACATTCACCCCGTTGGTGATTCATTTTCCACCGATTATAGGCCCAACGGGGCTCTAAACCCAAGCCAAAATCCATGCCCCATCTGATGTTCCGCCGCCCCCAAGTCGCGGGCTTGTGCACAGCGACTTCACGCGGCGATGATGACGCCTTCGCGGCGCGCGATCTCGAGGATCGGCCGGCCGCCTCAAGTTGTCTCAAACACGAGCTCTCGAAGGTTCAACGGGCGACTTCGCTTGGACAGACGAAGAATCTCGACTCCAACGATCTCATTTTGGTCATTAAAATCGACCACTATCCCGGGAGACACCTCCTCGGATTCTGAGACGGGGGAATCGTCAACCACCAAATACAAGGCATCCGCTTCCTGGTCCACTCTAAGTCTCATAGCTTCTTACTCGCTCTTCTATCCCAGAATACCGTGATCACTCTGATCGGTTCAACCCTCGCATTCACAACGACACGCAGAACCCGGTTGCCATATTCCGCCACCCGGCCCAGCCGATGTTCTAGCTCCGGATCAATCTTGTCCACTTCAATAGCCAACGGCTTGCTCAAAACATACTCTATCGATCGCAGGGGGATACCCCGGCGTTTAATAACGTACTCCGCATGTTTGGTCAAATTGAATTGCATTGATTAGGCGGCGCCAAGTTTCTTAAGAACCGAGATCATAATACTCACGCGGCGATGATGACGCCTTCGCGGCGCGCGAT
>CAZKNE010000398.1:1871-2684 GCA_964554005.1 uncultured bacterium
CGTCTCCCACTCATGCTCGCCGCAGGGGATAGGCTCGATGCGGTTGTCGGTCACGGTCGCCCGCCACAGCTGCTCTACAAGCGGCATCCCGTGCGGCTCGTCGAATTCAGGAGCGATGACAATCAAGTCGATGTCGCTCCACTCATCGGCCTTTCCATTCGCAAAAGAACCGAACAGGACAGCCCGGCTCGCATGAATGCCGTAGGCAGGAAGCACACCCAAATATCGGCGCACAACTGTCACAATCTGGTTATCAACCAAGCTAAACTGTAGCTCCATACCTCGCTCTACTCCCTGAGGATTCCCGAAGACTAACTCCAGGATACTCACACTCAGCTCGGATTCAAGTCATATATGCTCCGCCATCGTCAAATTGTTCGGTTTTGGAGACCAAAAGTGTTTGGTCTCTGTATCGGTCTTCATCACGGCAGGTTGCTGCACATCGTTGGCCGTTCCGGAGATGGTAGTTGGCTATCTTGACATTGTGCGGTGAGCTCGTATCCTTAAGAGCTGTTTTCTGGTGATTCCTATAACTATTGAATGCTTAGGAGGGGATTTGTATGTCTTTCTTGCTGATCATCCTAATCCTGATCGTCCTTTATGTTCTCAGCTGTATCAAAATCCTCAGCGAGTATGAGCGAGGCGTCATCTTTCGATTGGGACGTCTTCTGGACAGCCCCAAGGGCCCGGGGCTCTTTTTCCTGTTCAAGCCGATCGACAGAATGGTGAGGGTCGATCTGAGGCTCATTGCTATGGATGTCCCGCCGCAGGACGTCATCACAAAAGACAACATCTCCATAACCGTAAACGCCG
>CAZKNE010000399.1:0-2682 GCA_964554005.1 uncultured bacterium
CTCAAGAAACTCGGTCTGCCAATAGTTCTCTCGACAATCACGACAACTGGGCAAGCATTCGCCAAGGAACGGCTGGCAGACGACGTTATCACGCTCTATCTGCCCCTCGACCTGCCAATTTTGATGAGGCGATTCCTGCGCCGGACAAACCCACGCTCCGCGATAATCGTGGAGACAGAGCTCTGGCCGAACTTCATCAATGAGGCGAGCAAAAGCGGCATACCGGTCGCGCTGGTCAACGGGCGCATCTCGGACAAGTCTTTAGGCCGCTACCGGCGAACACGACTGTTCTGGCGACGTATCCTTCCAAAACTGACCGCGGTCTTGGTCCAGTCGGAGCAGGACAAAAGAAGGTTCGCCAGCATCGGCGCTCCGGAGCGTAATCTGGGGGTCGTCGGGACGGTGAAGTTCGACGTATCCCTGCGAGAGCTCACCGCCTCAAAGAGACAGCACGTTGCGAGATCGTTCGGCCTAGACGGATCAAGGACGGTGATCGTGGCCGGCAGCACGCACCCCGGTGAGGAGGAGATGATTCTAAAAACCTTCGCATCACTGAAACGAGAACGTCCCGACCTTGCAATGATCATCGCCCCAAGACACGTCGAGCGAGGTCCCGAGGTCAGCCAACTCGCCGCTCAAACCGGTCTGTCTTACGTTCTGAGAAGCAAGCAGGTCGCATCCTCTCCGTGCGACTTTGACGTTCTGATCCTCGACACTATCGGAGAGCTGGCTCAGGCCTATCAGACCGCCGCGGTAGCCTTCATCGGGAAAAGCATCAGCAACAAGTTTCGAGGCGGGCACAATCCGATCGAGTCGGCGGCCTGCGGAGTCCCGACCATATTGGGGCCAAATATGCAGAACTTCCGGCACATCGCCGCAACGCTGGTTTCCAGCGGGGCCGCGATTCAGATTGTCAACTCAGATCAACTGTTAGGAGTGATCTCCGAGGTACTGAAATCTCCCGAAAAGCGGGAGCAGATGGCGAGAGCCGCAACAAAGGTCATCCAGGCCAACCGAGGCGCGACCGAGAGGACCATGTCGATTCTTGAGCGCGAGGGCTTCTTCGGAAAAGAGACGTTCAAATGAGGTCCAGGCCGGCCGCATCGTTTGCCTCTCGCTTGAAGGCTGCGCTGCTAGCGCGCCTCGACCCGGGCCTCGCCACGCCAGTTGGGGCGGAGGAGAGCGCTCGCATAGTGCCGCAGTCACATAGTTTCCTAACGACTGCCTTCCTGGGTCTGCTGGAGCCATTCTCGGTCGCCTATGGTGCTTTAGTGACAATCAAGAATTGGCTCTACAAGACCGGAAAACTGAAGACACACCGTCCGGCGTGTCCAACAGTCTGCGTGGGCAATATCACGGCCGGGGGCACTGGCAAGACGCCAGCCGTCATACTTGTCTGCCAACTTCTCCGAGAGATGGGCAAGTCCCCGGCGGTGCTCTCACGCGGCTATGGCCGCAGGGAGCGAGCGGAGCGCGTTCTCACGGCAGCCGGGCTCGAAGCCCTCGGGCCGAGGCAGTCGCTCGCCCGCTTTGGGGACGAGGTGTTGACCATTGCGGGCTACCTGCACGATTTGCCTATCGTTGTGAGCGCGGACAGGGCGGCCGCGGCAAGGGCTGCCTGTAAGACCTTTGCTCCGGACGTGCTTGTCATGGATGACGGGTTTGGCCACCTGCGGCTGCAAAGGGACCTCGACATCCTGATGTTCGATGCGAGGTGGCCATTCGCCAACGGGCGCCTGCTCCCGCTAGGCCTGCTTCGAGAGCCGCTGTGGGCCATTGAACGGGCGAAGGTGGCCATAGTCTCCCGAACAGACCAATGCACTCCTGATGAGCTGGCAGCGACAGACGAGGCGATTCGCCTGCGCAACCCCGAAATCACACTCATCCACTCCGTCCATCGCCCCACCGGACTCAGGCGCATCTCCGACCAAAAGATGCTGCACTTGAACCATCTCAGCGCGAGGAAGGTCCTGGCCTTCTGCGGCATCGCACGTCCCAAGAGCTTCTTCTCAACGCTCTCAAGGCTCGGCGCAGCGGTAACAGGTCTCCCGTTCCCTGACCACCACATCTTCACAAAAAGGGAGATAGCTCGCCTCGTTGCTCGCCAGCACTCGGGCGGTTTCGATCTCATAGTGACGACTGAAAAGGACGTGCCCCGTCTATTCAGCCTGTCGCAGGACGAGTCCCAGCAGGTTTTTGCTCTCGCTGTGGAGCTCCAGCTCATGCAAGATGGCGTTGAGAGGCTGCGCGAGGCACTGAAGCGGCTGTCCTATAGCTCGCGATTCGGTTCGTAGCGACATGGCCTACACCGTGCCCGTAATCTTGTAGGGGTGCTGCTTTGCCGCACCCTTGATATACGTTCGGTTATGTCAGGGGCGGGCGGAGCAAGCACCGCCCCTACCGGCCCTCGCAGATAGCGCGGCTAGTCCGCTCGCCCAGCCCCGACCAGGATAGCGTTCAGGTTCGAGGGAACACGATGCCAGACGCGCTCACGTCGCTCCCATCGCTCGGTAACGACATTGGTAAGCGAGGTTGGGATGAGAGGAATGCTATACTCCAGCCAGACCTTGACCTCGGCTCGCTTTTGGTCTTTCTTCAGCTCCAGCTGTCTGATCTCGAAGCGCTCGATGCTAATCTGGGGGGCGACGGGGTCTCGCCTGCTGGCCTCGCCGCCTGACTCCT
>CAZKNE010000400.1:0-2675 GCA_964554005.1 uncultured bacterium
TTCGACAGCCTTGTAGTATTTCCCCGCGATTGAGAAGTGCATCCCGACAATCAAGGTCCTAAAGTCCCTCGCAATCTAAACCATTTGCAATCGATAGCGCTTCTCAATAGTGTATTATGATGCACGTATTATTCGCATCGACATCTTAGTAACCCCAGCGAAGGAGGCAAGCGGTATGAACAGAAGAACTTTTCTGAAGCTGGGTAGCATATCTACGCTGTGCTCGTTATTCGCGCCTCGTTTAGTGAGACGGGCTGCGGCGCAGAGTGAGCTTCCCAACTATTGGATCGGGAGCAAGTATTTCATTCAGGACACGGTGAACACCAGCGATCTGCCGGAGCGCATCTGGGCCAGGATCAACGGCGCGTGGCACGTTTATCCCTCGAGGGAGCTGCCGCAGGTATTCGTGGACTGGAACCTCAGCTCGAGGATCGAGATGCTCCAAAACATGCTGAACGGCATGATGCCCTCTCACTACGACGGCCCGCACAACGCCGGGGTTGCTACCTATTCGCGATTTGGGCGAGGGGACAGCGAGTTTTGGGTCAACTGCGCGTATAAGGGGATGGGCATGGTGCCCAAGCCCGACCGTATCGCAGAGGTCATCGACCGGCTGAAGATGACGCAAGGGCACTCGTTGAATGCGAAGGTGCAGATACTGATCGACAACTACTCAGACGAGACGATATGGGACAGGAGCAAGCAAGGCTCGCTGGAGCTTTACAGCTCATCGGCCTTTGAGACGCACAGCTTCAAAAATCAGATGCGCAACCCCGTATCGACGGTTACGTTTCTGGATTCCACCTCTTACGAGCTGAGAACGATAACCAGGCTCTTGCACCACAACGATCCGACCCTTTCAGATGATGAACGCAACATGTCAGAATACATAAACGCCGTCCATGCCTACTTCCATGGCGGGCCGACCGACATCATTACAGCCATTTACTACGTAGTCGAGGTCTTCGACAACTCACCTGGCCAGTCCCATGCAGGGCACAGGGTTGTTCCGCCGCTGGACAGGTCAAGAGGAGCCTCACTGCCTAAAAGCCGGAAGCCTGAGGCGCTCGGCTACTAATCCCAAAGATTTTTAAGGAGATAAAAATGTCTAAGATAATCATTGTCGTTTGCTCGATTCTCGCAGTGCTGGCCGTTTACTCCGTCAGTTTGGCGCAGAGCGCGCGAGTGGAGGTGAAAACCGACCTCGCCTCGTATTACTTTGGGGACACGGGAGAGGTCATACTATCTGCGACCAATGGCGGGACGGAGCTTGCGGTGGATTTCTACCTCGCGTATCTTGCGCCGGATGGCACGCCCTACTTCTTCCCCGGATGGGGCAACGCGATGCTGCCCGCGATAAGTGGCATCGTGCTTCCGCCCCAATTCTCAATGGGGCCGTTCGTCTATTTCACGTTCCCAATTCCCGGAGGCAAGCCACCTGTTCTTGCAGAAGGCACGCACGTATTTGCGGCCGCGTTCATGGCAGCTGGCTCAACGGACCTCACTCAGAGCATAAGTTTTGCCTACTTCGACGTCTCGTCCGAGTCGCAGGGTTGCCCGCCTGGGATGGTGCGCATTCCCGCCGGGCCGTTCACAATGGGCGACACGTCAGGCGCTGGCTACAAGGACGAATACCCGCTCCACGATGTCTATCTCGACTCGTTCTGCATCGATACTTATGAATACCCCAACGAGGTAGGCGTCATCCCCAACTCAGGACTCAGCTGGGTCGAGGCCGAGTCGCTCTGCACTCAGCAGGGCAAACGGCTCTGTTCTGAGTCGCAGTGGGAGAAGTCCTGCAAGGGTCCACTTGGCACAATCTACCCTTATGGCGATTGGTATGACAGCGTCCGATGCTGGACTGAGATGGGCTACAACGACGGCCAGGCAGGCGAAGCCGGCGGCCGGCGCCGCTGCACGAACGTCTATGGCGTGTTCGACATGAGCGGCAACACTTGGGAGTGGGTGAACGACTTCTACGACGCCGAGTATTACAGCTCGTCGCCGGCCGAGAACCCGACCGGCCCGTCTGTCGGCACCACCAGCAAGGTCATGAGAGGAGGAGCTTGGTACCACGGGGGTCTCGCCACCCGCTGCTCATACCGAGCCGCCTACGACCCTGAGCGGGGCCGCTTTGCCGCGGGTGTCCGCTGCTGTGCCGACTAGCGGGCTTTTGACAGGCAAAGCGCCATCTCAGTTTTCAGAATAACCACAGAGACAGAGAGCCACAGAGAGAAATCAATTAAAGGAAAGCATAACCTTATTCTGGTAGCCTGTGGCTAGCGACGCTATTCTGTGCTCTTAATGAAGCGGAAGTGCTCAACCGCCATGTTGCACAGCGGCGTCATAGTGCCCTGCTCAAAGAGCGCGGCATAAGCGCAATAGATGCCCGAGGGCAGCCCAGCATCGAGCGGCGCCTCAAGCAGCGTGTAGTCCTTCAGGCTGAAATGCCCCGGTATCCAGCCTGAGTAGTATGGGCTGTAATCCACCCAGAGGCTCGGCAGATAGACCAGCGTCTTGTCCGGCAGCTCAACCGCCGCGGCGAGGTCGGCGAAGAGCTCGCCTCCGGGGTTTGAGAGATCGAGCGACAGGCGAAGCGTATCGCCGATGTAGTACTTGGCCGCCGACGTCGAGAGAGAGATACGCCGGGTCGCCTGGGGTGTACCCGCCGCTCG
>CAZKNE010000401.1:0-2666 GCA_964554005.1 uncultured bacterium
TTTCTACTTTCTACAATTGTTGCGGGGTGGAGCAGTCTGGTAGCTCGTTGGGCTCATAACCCAGAGGTCGTCGGTTCAAATCCGACCCCCGCAACCACATACGGCGGTGTAGCTCAGTTGGTTAGAGCACGCGGCTCATATCCGCGGCGTCCGGGGTTCAACTCCCTGCACCGCCATCTCGCACTTGACAAATCCGGCCCTGTCCGTTATACTGATATACGCGTCCTTAACCACCATCGGTTATTGGAGCGATAATCTTTAGCCGCTCAGTATCGGCTGAGAGACCTCGCCGGCGCCAGTAGGGCGACGCTTCTCTACGATACGGGCCACTACAGGGAGTAAGAGACATGAGATTTAGGCTCTCTTTTCTGGTCTTTTTAGTGATCGTTGCATCAACATTCTCTGTATCCGCCTGGAACGACATCTTGCTCAAGGCGCCCCAAACCTTGGAGCGACCAAGGCCCTCGCGTTTTAGCCAGGCCGCCGCCGATGATTTCCTGATGCGGCAGGCGCTCTTGCTTGAAGGCGGGCCGGACCTGGGCTTCGAGCCGCTTTACAGCGGCGACTATTGGATTCAGGTAAACGAGGACGGTTTCAAGCAGGCGGGCGAGGATGAAAGCGGAAGGTATAAGAAAAGAGCTCAGGCAATGTTCCTTATTCCTTTCGATATTGACGGGAAGACCTGGTTCTATTGCGGTATTGAAGGCGTAAACCACGCGGAGTTGTGGCGCACAGACGGCTCCTACAGCAGTAATCCACCGGTTCTGGAATGGTCCGACGCAACTGATTATTCTGCCTTCGCATACCCCAACAAGGCCGCTGACTACGCCATCTCATGGAACAAGTCCGGCTGCGAGGGCCTATACGTGGGAACGAGAAATGAGGTTAACGGGACTGAGATACTCAGGTATTACAAGAACGGCGCAACCTGGGAATGGGTCAAGGTCAACGAATCGAGCTTCGGCAAGACTTACGAGGACAACGGCGACACTTATCCCACCAACACGCACACCCGCGCCATGGCCATATTCACGTCGGCGGACAACGATGAGGAGTGCCTCTACGTGGGCACATATAACTGGTATTCAGGCTGCGAGGTCTGGCGCACGAATGGCTCGCTCAAAAACGGTGGGCCAGAGATGAACTGGGAGCAAGTGAGCTACGGTGGATTTGGCGATTACAACGAGACCGAAGGGAAGTGGGAGGACGATCCTGACAACCTCTGTGTTGTGGACATGATAGTCTTCGGCGGCAAGCTGTACGCCGGGGCCTACAATTGGCCCTATGACAAGGAGACACAGTGGACTTCGGGACGTGTTTTCCGCTTCGCCGAGGACAGCGCTGACCCGATGGTCTGGGACGAAGTCTGGGACGGATATGTCGGTACGAATGACGACGGGGAAGACTGCTACGCTCTGGCTGCGCGGTGTTTCGCGATCTTCGATGACAAGCTCTGGGCTGGCCTGTTCCATGCCTCTGGTGATGACCATTACGCCTCGAGCACGGGAGACTCGGGCGACTGGTTCGGTCAGGGAAGCGTCCAGAGCGGCTATGTCAACAGCATAGTTGACCTCATCATTTATGATGACTATCTGCATGCCTCGACCAGTAGAAAGGACCATCGATACGTATTCAGAACGTCCGATGGCACTACCTGGGAGCAGAGAAGCAGGAACAGTTTTGGTGACGACTACAACAAAAGCATCTATTGCTTCAACACATTCGGAAACGATCTCTACGCAGCTACCTGGAATACAAAAACGGATTTCGCGACGGAGGACGGAACCGGCTGTGAGGTCTGGATGACCACCGAAGATGCAACTTACATCACGCTGGACTCGTTCGAGGCGACCGCGCGAGACGATGGCTCAATACTCCTTCGTTGGGCCACCGGCACGGAGCTCGGGACCGCCGGCTTTCACCTATATCGAAGCGTGTCGGCGGATTTCGACTCGTTCGAGAAGATCACGCCCAAGCTCATCGATGCAACAGGGACGCTCGAGGCGGGTGGCGAATACGCTGTGCTCGACAGGTCCGTAAGCCCCGGAGTACTTTATTACTACTTCCTTGTGGAGATAGACGTCAACGGCAAGATGTCCGCCTTTGGGCCTGTTCAGGCCAGAGCCAAGATACCCCAGCCCGTGTCGTTCGAGATGTACTCCGCTATAATCCAGATGGACACATTCGGCGTCTGAGCGGCTGCTGGTTTGCGGCTGAGGTTTGCGGATTGCTTGACGCGACGAACCAAAGCGGTGCCAAGCCGCCGCAGTCGAAAAAAGCGACTGGCGGTTCCACTCGCGGGAGCTACGGTTCTGGCACGGAGAGCGCACGGCAGATTCTCCTCGCAAGGTTGTCGGGAATCTCTATGTGATGCGGCACTGCCTCTATGTAGCCGGTTTGAGGATTACACCATAGGGAGTGAGCTCTGCCCTCTCATTTGAGATAGCAGCCGTGACGCCGGAGATGTTTGAGCAAAGCACTGCGCTTCATTATATGCTGACAATAGCCCGCTCAGCATTTTCTGGGACACCACGAAGCGCGTCTTCTCGCCGGTCCTCGAGGATGAGAGCAATTGCCTCGCGCAAGTTCTTAAGACACTCATCCTTCGTGCGCCCTTGACCATTGGCTCCCGAGACCTCCGGGCAATAGGCTGTGAACCAGCCTTC
>CAZKNE010000402.1:0-2662 GCA_964554005.1 uncultured bacterium
GAGCCGACTAAGCAATGAATACAGCCGTCAATGGTGTATCCCTTGCGCTTCCAGGAGGTGCCCAAACTGGCACGCTTATTGTCAAGCTCCAAGATCTGGGTGCGGTAGCCGTTCATCTGACCATAGCACGCGGCTGACAGGCCAGCAATGCCCGCCCCGATAATGATTATTGACTTCCGTTCCTTGTACTCCTTAAGGTCAAGCGAAGTCCATTTCACCTAGTCCTTTGCCCCCTGCAAATGGATCAGCTTCAGCACGTGCCCGGTGGCGCTGCGCAAGACTCACGTTGTGCATGGCTCTAACCAAGGCTGCGCATGTAGAGTCAGAAAAGGGACTTAGTCAGGGGGCTTGTCACACTAGGGGCTTTCCGAACGGTTGGCCGGTGGACCTCTTACGCAGAAGTTCTTCTTGGTCATAATCTGCGATTTTGAAAGTTCCAGGCACGAAGTCGCCGGGGGTGAGCACCAGACCTCCGATTTCGCCGGCGTTGAGCAGGCGTGCCTCGTGAGCGAGTGACAAGGCGTGGTGGAGGCTGTCACAAATTCTTTTGCAAGCGACCTCGGGATCAACCCCCCACCCCAAATGTTCATCTGCCTCGAATAGAGATTTCAGACGATCCTCCAAGATTCCAATTTGGGCTTGCGGCAAAGTTCCCTGTATAGTTGAAAGCAGCAGCGCAGCTACACACCGCAACACTGCCTGCGTCGCGGCATGTTTCAGGTTCCACCAGTTCCTCCACTTACCCGCGTACCCAAAGGATTGCTCGAAGGGTGGGGGAAACTCAACCAGCTTAGGGAGCGCAAGAAGCCGCCCGCGCAGTAGATGGCGTGTCAGTATTCGATGGAGTGATTCTTTTTCCACGAGATTCAGCAGAGTGGGAGCATCAACCGTCTTCCGCAACAACGCCTCGCGGTCCCCAGCCTGTTCGAATCCCTCCGTCGGAAGCCAGATTTCTTGAATTAAAGGTGGATCGCCTTTCCAAGGTGGCTGAAGGAAGCGCACAGCGGCAAAACAGTGCGATTCCTGAAACGGCAGTTGCCACAGATCCTGAATCTCGCGAATAGATGCGCCCTGTTCATCACCCCAGCCCGGCTGGGAGAGAACGCATGGTTCACCGTCCCACTGGAGGAGAGGGCCCGTGTATTCCTCTTGAGCTACCCATCGGCAGTAGCTCATCTTGGCTAACTCCTGACGCAGAGGTTCTGGAGTCAGGTAGATTGCACCGCTTGGGACCTGTTCTAACTCCGACACGGTGAGGCGTCCTCCGGCTTCAAGAAATGGCACTGGCCAGCGAGCATGTGGTAAGATTTCCCATAGGTCCTTGGCTTCAACATTGTCAAAAGCAACCAGGCGTCCCAGTCGGTATAGGCGGTCAGAAGGGTCTAGTGCGAGTAGGCCCTCCAAGGGCGCCTCGGAGACATAGCGCGCATGTGCCTGAAGAACTGGCGAAGCCCAGTGCTCAGCCTGGCCCACGAGCTGTGTTCGTCCCAAGTCAACCTTCGGCGCTCTTGACTTAGGCAAGTTCACCACTATCCGCCGCAGCGGGAGGACACGTTCAGAGAGGGAACGAAAAAAGGGGGGGCGCGGGGCTGTCGAGAGCAGGATCCCATCTCTGTACACCGCGTACGTCAGTGCGACGCTACCGCTGCGGCTTACACCAGTGACGTCAGTTAACCTATAAGATTCGTCCCATTCTCGATGCCAACGGAAACGTCTTCCTACGTGCTCAGTTTGGGCACGTGATAGCACTTCTGCTCCCTCTGACCCGCTATGTCTTAGATCAATGTCGCGGCTAATAGGGACAAGGTATGTAAGGTTGCCCTCATAGCCCTGTAGGCGCGGGTCGGAGGAGATGTCGAAGCACTCCTCCCGAAGCACTGCACGAGCGCTTCGCAGGTCTTGCGGTAGAATTGCCTCAGACCAGGGGTATCCTAAGTCAAGCTGGTGCACTGCAAACTCCTCGCCAAAGCGCCTACGGGCGGCCTCGGAGTCGTGATTCGGGTGAAGCACAATGGTCTTACGGTCGCCCTCCCTGATGACAATAGGAAATTCCACGAAGCCAGCCACAATTGAGAGGTAGGCAGTCACATCGAGTGGCTTTGGGGCGTGGCTTCCATCCTCCATGAGCATTTTTCTACCCTCCACGAAAACGCGCCCAGTTGTCCCAACTACTGCGGCTTCCTCAGTACATGCCTCAATACGGAATTGGCGACGCATGGCTGGAATGACAATTTTGAGCGGTTCGCATCGTGGGGGGAGGTAGGGATCTTTGAACGTTTCGATTTCGATGCGATCGGCTACTATGAAGCAACTTAGTATCCCGATTCCGAAGCGGGAAATGGGGTCCATTTTAAGCCCCTCCCGCTCAAAGTCGGCGCTACGGTAGTAGCTCTGTCCGGCGACCGCCAGGTAATTGCGGAGAATATACTCGTCCATACCAATGCCATCATCGCGCCACGTAACCACGGCATCGCCACCAGCACCGTGCTCGACGGTGACTTCCATCACTCCCAGGTTCCCTGGATCAATTCCTTTTCGTTGGAGAACCTCGCGTCTCATACGGATGGCATCGACGCTGTTCTGAAGTAGCTCACGGAGGAAAACGTAAGGGTCGCCTTGGTAAATTTCGTCGCTGAGAATCTCGAACATCCGGTTACGATGG
>CAZKNE010000403.1:0-2656 GCA_964554005.1 uncultured bacterium
CGAGGCTTTCAGCGGCGATACGATAGTTGTCCACCCAGGAGTCTATTATGAGAACATCGATTTCAATGGCAAGAACATCTCTCTTCGGTCAACTGACCCTCTGGATGACGACGTCGTGGCCTCGACAATAGTCCATGGCTCGGGTGACCGCGCGGTGGTTACTCTGGCCGGGACGGAAGATGACACTTGCGAGATTTCGGGCCTCACGATCACCAGCGATAGGAATGGCGATGGGGCAGGCGTACGGGGGGGCGCCGCCAGTTACAGCCAGCCTCATACGAAGGCCTCGATTGGCAATTGCCTCGTGATGCAGAACAGTGGCCCTGGCATTCTCTGCTGCGATGGCCTTATCCAGAACTGCGTTGTGGCTGGCAACTCGAACAAGGGCATGCATGGATGCCACGGTGAGATAGATCGCTGCCAGATCCTGGACAACACAACCGAATCGTCGGGAGGTGGTTTGTGTGATTGCCGCGGCGCCATCACCAACTGTTTAGTGTCTAGTAACTCCTCCAAAAACGAAGGTGGTGGGCTATCTTACTGCAATGGTTACGTCACGAATTGCATCATAATTGGCAACTTCACGCAATCCTACGCCGGCGGGCTGTATGGACGTTGCGGCGACATCCGGAACTGCACGGTCGTTGGGAACTCTGCAGGAGAGCAGGGCGGTGGCCTATGTTGGAGCAGCGGCAGGGTATCAAACTGCATCATCTGGGGCAACCAGGCTCCCGAGGACAACCAGCTGGATAGCGATTTGATGCCCTCACATTGCTGCATTCAAGACTGGACCGACGAGGGCGAGGGAAACATTTCGGATGACCCGCTTTTCGCGTCGGGTCCGCTTGGCGATTACTATCTGTCTTGCACGAGCGCGGGACAGCAGGCCGACAGTCCCTGCATCGACACCGGCTCGGGAACGCCCGATCACTTCGGCCTCGAAGACTTGACGACAAGAACCGACGGGACGCCCGACACCGGCACGGTCGATATGGGTTTCCACTACCCGATTCCGGCAGCGCCGGTTGAGGCGGCCGCGCTCGCTCAATCGGGCGGAATAGGATTCGACTTCATGTCCGTCGATTCAATGCCATTCACGATCACTGACACGGTGAGATAGCGCTACATGTAGGCGTCGTACCAGAGCGCGAAGTTGAGGAGGCCCCAGAGCGGACGGGCGTTGTTGCGATGATTCGACACATGTTCCTCAATCATTCTGTCCACGAACTTCCAGTCGAAAAGGTCCGCGTCCCGCAGCTTCTGCGTCTTGAAGGCGTCTTGCATGAAGTCATAGAACTCTCGCTTCAGCCACTTGCCGAAAGGCATGTCGAAGCCGACCTTCTTCTTCTTGATGATGGGGTCGGGAAGTATGCCCCGCATCGCCTCGCGCAAGATGTGCTTGGTTCTGAGCCCCTTGAGCTTCAACCGGGGAGGAATGGTGGATGCGAACTCGACTAGGTCTGGATCGGTCATCGGAACCCGCGTCTCGATCGAGTGCGCCATGCTCATCCTGTCATTTTTCACGAACAGATCGTCCGGCAGAAAGATTTTGCTATCGATGTAAAGAAGCCTGTTGAGCGGGTCTTTAGCGTTGCACTTGTCGAACAGATCGACAAAAATACGCGTCGAGGGTTGAACGTTCATCTGCTCCCGAAACGAGGCGGAATACAGACGGCTTTTCTCGGCCTCGGACAGAACAATACGCCAGAAGAGATGCGCCTCGGGAATTGGCATCGCGACACCTCTAATGAACCTCTTGGCTTTGAATTCAAAACTGATCTTCTTATGGGATACTGGTAAAAGGTCGATCAACGGGCGCAGAATGTGCTCTCTGAATGTTTTCGGGACCTTTCGAAAGACCGAGGCGAACTGGTAGGCAGCGTGGGTGTCGTATCCGGCGAATATCTCGTCCCCTCCCTCGCCTGAGAGAACCACTCTGACCTTCTCACTTGCAATCTTGCAGACGTAATACGTCGGAATGGCTGCTCCGTCCGCGTAAGGTTCATCTATAAAGCCGACATGAGAGGGCAGCACGTCGAGGACATCCTTCGCGCTAACTACCATCTCGTGGTGCTCTGTGCCCAACTTCTGTGCCACTATTCTGGCATAGGGAAGCTCATTGAATGAAGAGTCCTCAAAGCCAATTGAGAAAGTTCTAACCCTCTCCGATGCGTGTGCCACCATGTAAGCCGCAATCGCACTCGAATCCATTCCACCAGAGAGCAGGACACCAACAGGAACCTCACTCATGAGTTGTCTGCGAACCGATTCGGATAGGAGCTCCCGTACACGCTCCTCGTAGTAACGCATGGGCTTCGGCTCAACATCGGGATTATAGGACAGGTCCCAATAACGAATGGTTCGCATGTTCCCTTGCTCGAAAACAGTGGTGCATCCCTGCTGGACCTCTCGGACCCCCTTGAAGATCGTCTGTTCTCCGGGGATGTAGTCAAAAGTGAAGTAATCGTGCATGGCCTGCAGATAAACTTCCCGCGGAACGCGCGGGTCACAGATAATCGACTTTATCTCGGATGCAAAGACAAGTGTTTTACCATTAAACCAGTAGTATAATGGTTTTATTCCATAACGATCACGGCTCAGATAAAGTGCTTTTTCTTCAATATTCCATGCCGCTATAGCGAACATCCCATTAAAG
>CAZKNE010000404.1:0-2654 GCA_964554005.1 uncultured bacterium
ATGATGAACATGGGGAAGGTTTGCGTTTATGATTTTCGTAACGAGTGGACGCACGAGCCCCGGTATTGGGAGGACATTGGGACGCTAGACGCCTACTGGAAGACCAGCATGGGCCTGCTGGAGCTGAACCCCAAGTTCAACCTGTTCAACCCAGAGTGGCCTCTCCGCTGCTACCACGGGCAATACCCTCCTGCGCGGACTGTCTTTGCTGATGACGAGCAGATTGGCTTTACCGGCAACGTTCTCGACTCGATGGTCTGCGAGGGTGTCGTAGTCGTGGGTGCGCTCGTCAAGCACTCGATACTCTCGCCCGGCGTCAGGGTAAAATGCTATGCGGAGATCGAGGATTCCGTAATCATGAACCACGTTGTCATCGGCAAAAACGCTAAGATCAAGAAGGCCATTATCGACAAAGAGGCGGTCATCGGAAACGCGGCCATCATCGGGCACGACGAGGCGAGGGATAGGAAACGCTTTCATGTAACAGACAACGGCGTGGTCGTTGTCCCGAAAGGTGCGGTAGTTGAGGCGTAGGCGCTACTGTGTTGGAGAATCTATCAATCCGCAATCTGCACTCCCCAACCGGCACCCACTCAATCCGCAATCCAACCTCATCATTTCTCTCCTGCCTGAGCATTGAGGCAAGATACATCAGACCTAACGGATGGAACTCGCAATGTGCTGGCCTTTCACCAACTTGGACAAACACAGCTTTCAGGACCCACAGCCACCGCACTCCAAACGAACCCTCCTCGAGCCCAACGCCCTCTCAAGATTATTGGGGGCCACAGAATCAGATTCGCTGGGGAGAGCGATTTCCCCGGGCTTTCCCCGACACTTTACGTTCTGGGCTGCTTAAGCTATGATAATTGATGCCGCCGCTGGGTGGAGCTCGCTGTGTGAGAATCTGATGCGGTGTGAGAATCTGATGCGCATGGACGCGTGTCCCTGATTGAGGGAGTGATAACGATGCCTAAGGCGAGAAGCGGTCGTAGATGGTTGAGCAGGTTGCAAGGAGTGGTTGCTGTTTTCCTTGTGGCTGCTATTCCGTGTGCCGTATTCGGCGCGGGCAAGACAGGGTCTAAGGAGAGCGGCGCCAAGACCCCGGCAAAAATAGAAGTCAGGCTGCCTGTGTTTGCCGGGCAGTGGTATCCAGCAGGAAAGGATGACCTTGCCCAGATGGTTGACGGGTTCATGGAGGTTGCGAAAGGCCTCCCAAAGGTCAAGGATCGGCTGATTGGGCTCGTCTCGCCCCACGCGGGCTTCGTGTTTTCGGGCCCTGTGGCCGGGTATGGCTACAAGCTCCTTGCCGAGTCAGGCCAGAGGGTGAGCACAGTGATAGTCATCGGGCCCTCGCACCGGTCCCCACTCGACGGGGTATCCGTGAACAATGTGCAGGACTACGAGACGCCGCTTGGTATCATAAAGAATGATAGGAAGCTCGCAGATGAGATAATCAAGGCGTCAGGCGGCGAGTTCCGATACGTCCCTCAGGCGCACGCTAGGGAGCATTCGCTCGAGTCGCAGCTGCCTTTTTTGCAGCGTTCGCTGAAGAGAGGCTTCAAGATCGTTCCGATATTAGTCAACTATCCAGCGTTCTCTGCGAGGTTGGCCTCGGTCCTGACGAAGGTTATGTCTCGGCGAAAGGACGTCATCATCGTTGCGAGCAGCGATATGTCGCACTACCATCCCTATGACGAGGCACGCCGGATGGACCTTCTGACGTTCGATATGCTGAAGAGACTGGATGTAAAGGCGTTGGAGAAAAGGCTCAACAGCGAGACGAGTTACTTGTGTGGTGGAGCGGCGGTTCTGACTCTAGTGCAAGTTGCGAAGAGGCTTGGTGCAGAGTCAATGATGGGCCTTAAGTATCTCAATTCGGGAGATACATCTGGACACAAGGATGCTGTTGTGGGCTACTGTAGCGTTGCAGTTTCAATCCCAACGGGCAAGATCAGGCAAGAGGATAGGAGCATCAGCATGAATGAACAGCTGAACGATAGCGAGAAGAAACAGTTGCTTGCTATCGCTAGGGAAACCATAAAGGAATACGTGAAGCACCATCGGGTGCCGAAGGTCGAGGTTCAATCCGAGAGGCTCAGAATGAGGCGAGGAGCGTTCGTGACGATCAAGCGTCATGGTTCACTCAGGGGCTGCATAGGTAGGTTCTCGCCGGTCTCGGAGCCGGTTTACAGGATAGTTCAGGAGATGGCGGTTGCGGCATCGACGCAGGACCCGAGGTTCCCGCCGATGGGCGCATCGGAGACTGACGACATGCAGATAGAGATTTCGGTTCTTTCTGACCTATCCAAGGTTCAGAGCATTGATGAGATAGAGGTTGGCGTTCACGGACTTGAGATCGAGCGGGGCCGGTTCCGGGGCGTTCTGCTGCCGCAGGTGGCCACGGAGTATGGCTGGGACAGGACGACGTTTTTGGAGCAGACCTGCCGTAAGGCCGGTCTTCCCAGCGACGCCTACAAGAAGGGCGCGACGATTTACGTGTTTACAGCGCAGGTTTTTGGCGACGAGGATTGACGAGCACTTCTGCTCAGAGCCAGATTCCATAAAGGATAAGAGCGAGGGTATCGAACAGTGAGAAGAGTGCTACGCGGTGTAACGACGGTCATATTGGTCGCTCTTTTTGCGGCGGTCGG
>CAZKNE010000405.1:0-2652 GCA_964554005.1 uncultured bacterium
ATCGTCGGAAGCCAGCAAGCTTACGGAACCGCAGTCTTCCACTCCATCTCAGCCTTCTGTAACGCCGGCTTCTCGACGTTCGACACTAATCTCGAGAAACTTGGCTCGTTCCCCACTATAACGATGACGATCATGGCGCTTTTGATCGTGGGTGGCCTGGGCTTCTTCGTCATCCTTGACTTTATCTCAGGGCTCAAAAGGAAACTGACAGGGCGGCAGCTGAAGAGAGCCCCTCTTTTCACATTGCATACGAGAATCGTGCTTGCAGTTACCGCTGGCCTTCTGCTTCTAGGCACGTTGGGGCTGTTCCTCTTGGAGGACGGCCACCTCTTCGAGCGAATGGACGTGTCGCATTCCCTAAGCGCCTCGCTCTTTTTGTCTGCGACCGCAAGGACAGCTGGCTTCTCAACTGTGCCTACCTCAAGCCTGAGCGATGCGTCACTGTTTTTCCTGACGCTTCTGATGTTCATCGGGGCCTCGCCTGGTTCGACTGGCGGCGGCATAAAGACGACAACGTTCGCCCTGATCGTGCTCTTCGCCATCGCAAGGATAAGAGGCAAGTCCCACGTGAACGTCCTGGGAAGAAGAATCCCTGTGCGCGTAATCAACAAGAGTTTAGCCATTGTCTCGCTCTCGGTCTTCGTGCTGGCCGTCTCGATTCTGATGCTGTTGGTGCTCGAGAGGGGCAATCAAACTGCTCCCTCGTTCATGCACATTGTCTTCGAGGCGGCAAGCGCATTCGGGACGGTGGGCCTTTCCACTGGTATCACCTCTACCTTGACTTTTGGTGGCAAGCTGGTGATCATATTGTTGATGTTCTTGGGCAGGTTAGGGCCGTTGACGATCGCGACGCTGGTCGCCGCGCGGGCCCGCACAGCGAAGTATTCCTTCCCTGAAGAAAACGTCATGGTGGGGTGAGATGGGGAAATTTGCCGTCATTGGATTGGGCTCGTTTGGCGAGTATGTGGCCAAAAGCTTGATGGCTCTGGGCAACGAGGTGCTGGTCATCGATAGGGACCCCGGAAAAATCCAGAAGATTAAGGACTCCGTCTCCAGCGCAATGACCGCCAACGCGGCGGACAAGGAGTTTCTCAACGAGGCGGACATTGCGGACGTTGAGGCCGCCATAATCGGCCTGAGCGAAAGGGACATGGCCGCCAGCATCCTCGCCACCATGTATCTTAAAGAGATGGGCATCAAGAAGATCGTCGTCAAGGCAAGCAGCAATGACCACAAAACGATACTTGAGAAGGTCGGCGCAACAGAGACCGTCTTTCCGGAGCGCGACGTTGCCGAGCGCCTTGCCTCGAGCATATCCTCGTCGAATGTTTATGACCAGATTCCGCTTGCAGACAATTTCGGCATTCTCGAGCTGGTGGCGCCGGCCAGATTTGTCGTCGAGCATCTTGAGAGCCTCGACATGCGAGCCAAATACGGGGCTCAGGTGCTGTTCCTAAGAAGGCCGGTCAGCCATCTTTCTTCTCAGGAAAAGCCCAAGGTCGAGGACTGCAAGGTCGTCTTCCCAGACAAGGGAACAGCCGTCAAACCGGGCGACATACTTATCCTCGCTGGCCGCACGGAGTCTCTTGAGAAGATCAAGGGGATGAAACCATCGGTGGGCTAGGACAGCTGTTGCGGCCTGTTGCGGCCCCAAGATGCGGTCATCTTGAATTTGAGATGGGTCGAGTCATTCCGACCGGTGCGGCAGCGCGAAAGATACCTTAACTTGCGACAAGAGGTATGACAATTGACCAATGAAACCGCTATCTCCAAGAGCGATCTGGAGCTCGCCCTCAAGGAGGGGAAGAGATTCGGCTCACTGATCCTAACCGAAAAGGAGCTCAGGAACATTCACGCCGAACAGGCTGACCTGAGGCTAGCCTTTCTTGACAAGAACGACCTTCAGGGCGCAGACCTTCGAATGGTCAACCTGAGTTTCTCCAGGCTCACGTTCTGCAAGCTGGACTACGCGGACCTTTCCGCCGCCAACCTCACCTACACAAGCTTTTACGGCGCCTCGCTCCGCCATGCGCGGCTTGTCGCGGCGTTCCTGCCGAATGCGTATCTTCAGCGGGCAGACCTAACGGGTGCACACTTGAAGCACTCCTACGCCATCCGTGCAGTTTTTAAGGAGGCCAACCTGAAGTCATCTGTTCTCTCCTTCTGCGACCTCTCGGACGCTTGCCTGGATGGGGCAAACTTAACACGTTGCACCCTTGAGGAATCCTCCTTGAAAGCATCGTCTTTGGTGGGCGCCTACTTACGCCAGACCAACCTCAGGGGCACTAGCCTCAAAGCCGCGATCATGGACCGCTCCCTTGTGATCAGCTGTGATCTGACATCCGCAACGTTGCTCGGAACTTCTTTGAGGCAAGCACTGCTTCGGAACTTGACCGCAGAAAAAGCCAATCTGGCCGGCGCATCGTTCGTCCGCTCCAGGATAGAAAACTGCGATCTCTCAAAATCGAATCTGTCCAGATGTGATCTCTCATCTGCGCATATCTCGGACAGCTCTTTCGACGAGGATTATCTGAACTTCTCATCCTTCGCGGGCGCAAGCTTGACCAACTGCTCCTTCTCCAACGTCCACCTTGAGAACGCCGACTTCACTGGCGCAAAGCTCGTGAACGTTGACTTCCACGGAGTTAACCT
>CAZKNE010000406.1:0-2652 GCA_964554005.1 uncultured bacterium
GAAGCAGGGCTTCAGAACGCACCAGGCGTCATGGGCCTCGCCGCTGCCCTAGCAGAGATCGAATCGATCGGACAGGAGAATATAGCCCAGCACGTTGCCTCGTTGAACGAGTTCACCACTGGTCGGCTGCTAGATATCCCCGGGCTCTCTATTCTAGGTCCGGATGATTCTGAGAAACGCGGCCTGATCCTTTCGTTCCGTCTTTCTGGAATGTCCGCGAAAAGCGTTGGGAGTCGGCTCAATGAAGAAGCGAACGTAATGGTCCGGGCAGGCAAGCACTGCGTGGGCCTATACTTCAGCACGTGGGGCGGAGACGATGTGGTCCGGGCGTCATTTGGCCCGTACACCACGCACGACGAATGCGAGGCTCTCTGCGAGGCGATGGAGCGCATCGCCAAATAGGGCCAGCATCCAACAGCTCAATGTTTCAGTCAGCACTTGTAAAGTTCACCCGTTCAAGGCCCTACGGCAAGATAATGCGCGCACGTTGCACAGTGGGAAAGCTCGAATAGAACGGGGGACATCGTGTCGCATAAGTCATTACATATCAGGCCAACTTCCAGCCTCGTTCGGAAAGTCATCTTCGACACCATAGCAGCAAACGTCCCAGGCGCCTCGTTTCTGGACCTCTTCGCAGGGACTGGCTCAGTCGGGCTCGAGGCGCTTCGCAGGGGCGCCTCGTCGGGAACGTTTGTGGAGAGCGACCGGGCAGCCCTGAGGGCGCTTCGCTCAAACATTGAGCTGGCCGGACTTGAGGCACGCTGCAAGGTATTCCCTATGGATGCCATCTCATTCATCAGGCGAAGGAAGGACCTGTCCGAGTTCGACATCATTTTCGCTGACCCTCCCTATGAAAAGGGCTATCTCTCGATACTTGTCCACATCCTTTTTTCTCAGGAGCGCTTGCCGAGACGGGCGTTAGCAGTTCAGGCATCGAGGCGCGAGCTAAGTGATGTGCAGCTGCCAGATAGCTTTCCAATTCGAGAGAAGAGGATTGGCGATACCGTCCTCTTGCTGGCGGCAGGTCACGCAACGGCGAGCGCGGCTAGTCACCCACCAGACAGCGCACGTTAGCCAACTTACCCGTGATTGAGCCGAGAATGCCACAAACCCCGAGGTTGGCGTCCCTCCGGCTGAGATAGAATAGGTGCAGCATTGACTTATTGGCAGCGCTTCCTCACGATGTCGCCTCGATTCTTCCGCAATTTGATTGTTCGTTGCTATGTGGGTAGTTTGAATCAATGATTCCGCACGCTGGCGAGACGTTCGCAATACTTTCCGGGGTCTTCTGGGCCATAGCCATTTGCCTCTTCAAGAGAGGTGGAGCCGAGATGCCACCTATCACGCTGAACCTTTTCAAGAACATCATCGGCGTCGCGCTGTTTGCTATCACGCTCCCCATCGTTGGCCAGTCCCTGTTCATCGACGTGCCGCTATCGGACTACGCAATCATCATTCTCAGCGGCGTTATAGGAATGACTGTGGGAGACACCCTCTTTCTGGCCGCACTGAACCGAATGGGCGCCTCGCTTTGGGCAATCGTGAGCTCGCTTTACAGCCCACTAGTCATCGTCATGGCGTATTTTTTCTTGGGCGAAAGGTTCAGTTGGCTTGCCATTCTCGGCATCACGATCATCGTTGGGGCAATTGTCCTGGCATCTGCGAGGCGCGACGAGTTGGGTCGTCTGGACAAAAACCACTTGATAGGCGTTTTGTTGGGGATTTTGAGCCTTCTGTTGATGGCGGTAGGGATCATAATGATGAAACCGGTGCTGGACCGCACACCGGTTTGGTGGGCCATCCAGGTGAGGCTGATCGGCTCGATGCTGAGCCTTTTGGTCTTTGTTCTGCTCAGCAAGCGACGGTGGTTCTTGCTGAAGGCTATGCTCCCGAATCGCAACTGGAAATTCATTATACCTGGCTCCATTCTAGGGCCGTATCTGGCGCTAGGGTGTTGGATTGCGGGCTTCAAGTACACCCTGGCCGGCAAAGCTGCGATACTCAATCAGCTGAACGTGATATTCATATTCTTCTTTGCCTGGCTGTTTCTGAAAGAGCCGCTAACAGGACGCAAGACTCTGGGGTTGGCTCTAGCCCTTGTTGGCGCTAGCCTGGTGATTCTTTACTGAATATGGCCTCTGTTGTTCAAGGCAAGAGTGGTTCGTTGTCAAACCACGTGCACTGAATTAGGCACAAGACATAATAAGCGGTCAGTTAGCCCGCTCGCTTTTCTGCGCAGCACCAAGACGCGAAAGGCCTACCTCTTCCCCGATGCTTCTTTGCGCCGGAGTATATACTCATGCAAGATGCGTGCGACCAGCTCGTTGCCCTCTTCATTCCAGTGGTCGTCGAGAACAAAATAGAGCCGCTTGCCTCGAGCCTTTGATGCCTCAGCCTGCTCCTCGAAACGTCTCTGCGGGTCAATAAGGGGTATAGAGACGGCGGCAGACCGCGGTAAGGTCCTTGCGTGGCCTATCGGCATCGCGAAGCTTCCCAGTGAACAGGTCGCGAAGATCGACCGCATAGCCTTCGCAGAACGAATCGCCGAGGCAAAGCGCCCTGAAGACGCCAGAACTGGGCTTCTCGTAAGAATACTCCCGACCTCTAAGCCCCTTGGAGTTGATCTTCTTATGAACTGTGTATTCTGGCTGC
>CAZKNE010000407.1:0-2651 GCA_964554005.1 uncultured bacterium
ACGGACTGGAGCTGCTTGAGCGAATTAGGCTGTATAATCTGATCCCCAATGTAGTCCTCATCACCGCCTACGGAACGATCGATGCAGCTGTCTCTGCGATGAAGATGGGGGCTCTGGACTTCCTTCGCAAACCATTCGCGATGGCCGATCTCGAGGCGGTGCTCTCAAGGGCGTTCGAGGAACCTTTCGCCGATGGGACTGCTGAGACACATCAGGTCTTCGCTTCCCGTCAGCAGGAGTTCCGCGAGATCGTAACGAGCAATCCGACGTTCAAGGAGATTCTGTACCTTGCAAAGCGAATCGCCCTCAGCGAGCTGACCGTCCTCGTAACCGGCGAGTCCGGAACGGGAAAAGAGCTCGTGGCGAGACTGATTCATCAGGAGAGTCGCCGGGCACGAAATCCTTTTGTCGCCATCAATTGCGCTGCTGTCCCTGACAATTTGCTTGAAAGCGAGCTGTTCGGGTATGAGAAGGGCGCGTTCACGGGGGCCAGCTCGTCTAGGCAGGGCAAGTTCGAGCTGGCGACCGGCGGCACTCTTCTTTTGGATGAGATCGGCGAGATGCCGCTCAATTTGCAGGCGAAGCTTTTGAGGGTGCTCCAGGAGCGGGAGGTTGACCGCGTTGGGGGGCGTTTCCCCCTTCCAATCGATACAAGGGTGATAGTAACGACCAACTGCAACTTGGTAGAAAGGGTCGAGGAGGGTAGATTTCGCGAGGACCTGTTCTACCGGATTAACGTCATCCCGCTCGACCTTCCGCCCCTTCGGGAACGCAAGGAAGACATAGTTACGCTCTCACACTACTTCTGCGAGATGTATTGCCGGGAGATCGGCAAGCCAACCAAGTATCTCTCAAAGGCGGCGGCGGCCTTCGTGTTCGATTATGATTGGCCCGGCAACGTCCGGGAATTGGAGAACGCTATCCAGAGGGGCGTTGCCCTTTCTACGACCGATCGCATCGAGATATACGACCTCATCTGGGACGCGAGAAGAAAGCGAATGCCTGGTGTAGGACGGCCTTTCGAGGCTGTCTCTAAACGGAAGGTCGAAGTCGAAGTCGGCACTTCGCTAGCCGAGACGGAGAAGAAACTGATACTCGCGACGCTCGAGCAGACGAGCGGTAAAAAAGCACAGGCGGCCGAAATGCTGGGCGTAACGGTGCGAACGCTTCGCAATAAACTGAACCTTTACAGGACAGAAAAAGACGCCAAGGACAGGAAAAATGAGTCGCAAGAAAGCAACACATAAATCGGACGCAGAGCGCCGAAAAGAATTAGCCCAACAAAAGGCCAAGAGAATCATCGCCTCGCAAGCGCACCCCCGCAAGCTCGTCAAAAAAACGGAGCCGGCAGGGGCAGGTCAGACGCCCAGCTCGCTCTTCGCTCAGAACATGGAGCGCGTCCGGCGCAGCCGCGAGTGGCTTTTTGACCGCCTTTCTGAAACGCCTCAGACGCTCAGCCTCAACGTCCGCCAGACCGAAAGTGGGAGACCAACGCTCGCCGTCACCACTAAAGACGGCAAAGTGACGCTGCTGCACTCGGAGGATGACCCACTGGCCGAGGCCATAAAGCATGTCTCCACAGTCAAGCTCGAGGAGGCGGAGTATCTTATCATCCTCGGCTTCGGGCTTGGCTACCACGTCCTTGAAGCCATGAGTCGCGTCCCACCTAACTGCAAGGTCTTCATCATCGAGCAGAGCGCCGACATCTTCCGGGCTGCGATGCACGTTTTCGACCTGGGTGCCGTCATCTCGCGGCCGGATGTCAAGATATTCGTTGGAACTGATCTTCACGAGATCATGCCAGCGCTTCAGGATGACTTTAAGACGTTCAAATACCACAACATAAAAATCGTCATCCATCCCCCATCTGCCGCTCTATTCCCAACCTACAAGCAGGTCCTAGATAACCTGAACAGGGTGCTCAGAATCGTCCAGATCAACGTCAACACCGTGCGGTTCTTCTCCCGACTGTGGCTCAAGCACAATCTGCTTAACCTGCCCAAGATAGTCAGGAGCCCTGGCGTCAAGAGCCTGCTCAACCAGTTCTCTGGCAAGCCGGCCATTCTTGTCTCAGCTGGCCCGTCACTGGACAAGAACATCGACCAGCTGCGCAAGGCCGTAGGCAAAGCTATCATCCTCTCCGCCGATACATGCCTCCGGCCGCTCCTTGCACATGGCATAAGGCCGAACTTCGTCCAGGCTATCGACGCACAACCCGTTACCTATCGCCATTTCTCGGGCCTCGACCTCTCGGACATCTATCTGGTCGGCGTTACAAGGCTGCCGCCACAGGTCATTGACCTCTTCTCCGATCACATCTTCCTCGGCAACGACCTGAACAACAAGGTCTGGAAATCAATTGAGCCTTATTTCGAGCGGCTCGGCATCTTGGGCTCTGGCTCCACGGTCGCCGTTTTGGGGTTTGACCTCGCCAGAATGATGGGCTGCGACCCCATAATCTTTGTCGGACAGGATTTCTCCTACGCATACGGTCGCGCGTATGCTCAGGGCACGATGGTCTCTAACGACATGCTCTCTGAACTCTCGACTTTCAAGACTATGAACACGCTGACTGAAGCCCAAAAAGCTAAACAGCAGATGATCAGGACGAGCGACATCGCTGGCAAGGAGCCGCTCTTGGATATGCACGG
>CAZKNE010000408.1:0-2638 GCA_964554005.1 uncultured bacterium
GTGATTTCGTGTTTGACTTTGAGTTCTGAGTATCGCTATACTTGAAAGTGTAGTGATGTATTGAGAGCAGAGTTTGTTTAATTGTCTCTTAGGGCAAGGAGGTTAAGATTTGGTTACGCTTCCTCAGCTTTTGACACAAATAGTTGAAAAAGGGTCCACAGACCTGCACGTCACAGCGGGGACTGCCCCTCAGATGCGCATCGATGGTTTGCTTCAGCCGTTGGATTACCCTGTCTTGACAACGAAAGACACTAAGCGATTGGCGTATTCGGTGCTTACCGATGCTCAGAAGCACCGGTTTGAGGAGGATAAGGAGCTTGACCTTTCGTTTGGCGTGAAGGGTCTTTCGCGGTTTAGGGGTAACTTATTCCTTCAGAAGGGCGGAGTTGCGGCGGCCTTCAGGACGATTCCTTGGGAGATACTGGGGTTTGATAAGCTTGGGCTGCCAAAGGTTGTGTCCACGTTCCCGAACATCTCTAAGGGATTGGTCCTGGTTACAGGCCCGACCGGTAGCGGCAAGAGCACAACGCTCGCATCGATCATCGACAAGATCAACGAGGAGAAGCACCTGCATATCGTTACCGTTGAGGACCCCATCGAATACCTGCACAAGCACAAGAACTGCATCGTCAATCAGCGCGAGATCGGTGCGGATACGATGAGCTTCGGTAACGCTCTTAAGTACGTGCTAAGACAGGACCCCGACGTCATCCTCATCGGCGAGATGCGGGACATCGAGACGATCGCCGCGGCGCTTGTTATCTCAGAGACAGGTCATCTCACTTTCGCAACGCTTCACACCAACTCCGCGGCGCAGACGATCAACCGCGTTATCGACGTTTTCCCGCCGCATCAGCAGCCCCAGGTTCGAACGCAGCTTTCCTTCGTCCTGCAGGCGGTTTTGGTTCAAGCTCTTCTGCCAAACATGAGTGGAAGGGGGCGGTGCCTTGCGACAGAGGCCATGATACCAACGCCGGCTATCCGTAACCTCATTCGTGAGGACAAGATCCATCAGATATATTCCGTCATGCAGACAGGCCAGGAGCGTCACGGGATGCAGACGTTGAACCAATCTCTGTTTAGGCTGTATCAGAGCAGAACCATCTCGCTTCAGACAGCGCTTCATAGCTCATTGAGGCCTGAAGAGCTGCAGCAGATGATCGCAACTGGCACGGAATCTGTGGACACAGGGGCAGCGACTGCTAGCCTGGGACGCCGTCGCTAGAGCCTTGCTGCGGTGGCTCGCCGCGGCCTGACGCGGCGTGCGCTCTGTTAAGGCGCGCGGTTGTATCGATGACGGCTTCCAGGTTCAGGATAGATGTCTATCAGAGAGTGGTGTCAAGCCGCCGCACTCCCAAAAAGCGGTCGCACACACGGTCAATCTGATTATCGGGAACACTGGTTCTGGTTGACAGCACGCCAAGCAGATGGTAGGCATATCATCTACAAAGGATACGATGAAAATGCTGATTAATGTTTTTTCTGGCGTGCCAGTTCTGAAGGTTTTTGGCAGCTCGAGCTGCCCCAAGTGCGCGGATGCGAAATCTCGGCTCAAGCAGCACAGAATCCCCTTCAAGTTCTACAACGTCTCCAACGCCAAGGGGCTTGGAGAGGCCGCTTACTACGGTCTCGTGGATGCGGGGTGGCCGGTTCTTTTGCTGGTGGGGCAAGATGGCGAGGTGATCAAGAGATTTCGTGCGGTTATGCAGGGCATCTCGGAGATCGAGAGGAAGTCGCTTTTCTCGACCAATAAGCAGCTGGAGATTCCGCTTTCTGAGGAGAAGGTGGCCTCCTGACATAGTGCAAGCGGCACTACTCTGCGTAGCACGCTGCGACCCGTTCTCCATAGTAGAAACTACTACGAAGGATGAAAGCACGAGGTGCCCGGTAGCCGCCATGTAGCGGCCCCCTTTTGAGCCGGGGGACCGTGATCTATTCTATGGTGATTACGTCGCTCGGGCGCTCGCGGAATGTAAGCGAAAGGCTCACGTCCTGCCGGTCCAGCTCGTTCAGGACTCGGGCTGCGGTGTTGAATGCGAACTCTTGCGTGTTGTTCTCCGCGCTGATGTGTGCCAGAAACACGGTTGCGAGACCGTCGTGCATGATCTTCGACAGAAGGTCTGCCGACTGGTCGTTCGACAAATGACCTCTCTTGCTGGCGATCCGTTGCTTCAGCTCCGGGGGATAGGCTCCATCCAGGAGCATTTTCCTGTCGTGATTGGACTCGAGAACGAGCGCATTGCACCCGCCAAGAGAATGCCTGACAACGTTTGTCGCATAGCCAAGATCGGTCGCGATGCCAGCCTTCACGCCGTTGGACCTGACAATATATCCAACTGGACTGGCCGCATCGTGCGGAACGGGGAAAGCGGTGAACTCAAGGTCTTTGACCATAAAAGGCTTGCCAGCATCAATCGGGACAATCTTATCCTTCTCCACGTTCTTGAGTCGTGAGGCTGTGAAGTAGAGGGTTTTGATGTTGGCGTAAATGGGACAGTGCAACTTTCTGGCCGCAACGCCCACGCCAGAGATGTGGTCGGTGTGCTCGTGTGTTACGACGAGCGCGTCTATTGAGAGCGGATCGACTCCGATCGAGCCGAGCGATTTGGCGACACGTGTCCAGGAGATGCCGACGTCG
>CAZKNE010000409.1:0-2635 GCA_964554005.1 uncultured bacterium
TGGCATTGGTGGGCGCGGCATAGCCGGGCCCGACAAGCTCAATATCTTTGTCCCGACAGCCCCGAATCCAACTTCTGGGATGGTTATTGTGGTGGAGCGGGACGATGCGATATACCTTGACCTTTCTGTGAAGGAAGCTATTGAGTTCATCGTGTCCGGTGGCGTATTGTATCCATCAGGGAAGTTCACAGATGGCAAATTCCCTGAGCGGCGTCCATCTATGTCGTTGCCCAATATATCCGCTTTCAAGAGGGTCTCGGCTAGAATGGGCAAAAAGGAGGAACGCCGAGACCCTAGGGCTATCTGAGACGGTTTGTGTGGTTAGCGAGAGATGAATCGATCGTTTGATAAGTCACAGCGTCCGCAGAAATGATGCGCTCTCACGAGGGAACAGCAATGCATAGCGCCGAACGAATCCTGATCATTGATGACGAAAAGAGGGTGTGCACCGTCTTGGGCGAATTCATGTCCAGAGAAGGGTTCGAGCATGACTGCGCAACCTCGGGAGACGAGGCAATCCGGCTTCTCGAGACAAAGAATTACGATTTCGTGATTACCGATCTGGTGATGCCGGGCGATGATGGGCTCGAGCTACTCCAGAGAATAAGATCGATGAACAGTGAGATCCCTGTCGCGATAATGACAGGATTCGGCACGTTGGACAGAGCTATCGAGGCTCTCAGAAGAGGCGCAGTCGATTTCATCAAGAAGCCATTCGATTTTGACCGTATCTCGCAGCTCCTCTCCAAGGTGTTCGAGCGGCGAAAGCACGAGGCCGGGTATGCAGAGTCGCTTGCACTGTTTACGAATGGCACTTTTGCTCTGCCTAACGATGCGATAATCCTCGAATCAGCGGCGAGATTAGCCACAAAGCGCCTTGAGGGGACGCGCTTCCATGACGGGGTCTATTTAGCGCTCATAGAGTGCTTGACCAACGCAATGGAACACGGGAATCTCAAGATTGGGCAGAAGGAGAAAATCGATGCGATGAGCGACGGTACCCTTGAGGAGCTCAAGCGATCCCGCCTAGCCGACCCGGTGCTGGGCAATCGCAAGATATTTCTAACAATAGAGGCCACGGATGATTCCCTGCGTTTCATCGTTCGTGACGAGGGCGAGGGTTTTGATTACTACAACTTACCAGACCCCACAAATGCCGAGAACCTTTTCAACGCTAGCGGACGAGGCGTGTTGCTCGTGCAGTGCTACATGGACGAAGTCTCGTGGAATCATGCGGGCAACGAGATAACGATATTGAAAAAACTGACCGAGCGGCTCTCGACGTAGCCTGGTTGCCATTGCTGAGCCTGTGTTCATCACCACACACCCCATTATGAACTTCCCCTCCCCGGCTCACTCATGAATCCTCCCAGCAGGCGGCCGGTCGATGTCGGGTTGGAGTCTTTGCTTGCGCAGCCCACACTGCTTCTGCACCAACGACTTGGACTCGTCTGCAACCAAGCATCAGTAACGCGAAAACTCGTCCACAGCATCGACGCATTGCGCGAAAGCGGCTGCGATCTCAGGCTCATCTTTGCCCCGGAGCACGGCATACACGGGGACGTCCAGGCTCAAGACCAGCTCGAGGAGAGCCGCCAAACACACGGCAGCCGAAAAGTGCGGAGCCTGTATGGGCCACATCTCTCACCAGACGCCCAAAGCCTTGAAAAGATCGACGCGCTTGTCTTTGACCTTCAGGATGTCGGCGCCCGTTACTACACGTACGTATGGACGATGCTTCTCAGTATGCGTGCGTGTGCCAAAGCTCGCATCGCGATGTTTGTCCTTGATAGACCCAACCCCATAGGCGGCGTGGCTCTCGAGGGCAATCTGCTGGACCCACATTTCGCATCATTCGTGGGAATGCACGCCATCCCAGCCCGGCACGGGATGACTGTCGCGGAGCTCGCTATGCTCTTCAACTCCCAGCTCGATATCGCATGCGACCTTCATCCCATCAAAATGCACGGCTGGCAACGGGACATGTTCTTCGAGCAGACCGGCCTGCCGTGGGTTCTGCCCTCTCCAAACATGCCGACGCTTGACACCGCCATAGTCTATCCGGGGATGTGCCTTCTGGAAGGAACCAACGTCTCCGAGGGCCGGGGAACGACGAAGCCCTTCGAGCTCTTTGGAGCAACATTTATTGACGCTTCTGCTCTTCTGCAACGGCTCGACAAGATGTCCCTTCCGGGCGTCCGATTCAGGGCATGCTCCTTCAGACCAACCTTCGACAAGTTCGCCGGCCAGCTCTGCCACGGTGCTCAGATACATGTCCTCAATAGGCACACTTTCAAGCCGTATCTAACCGGCCTGGCGGTGATCGCCACGATTAGAAAACTTTCCCCGACCGCCTTCGCTTGGCGAAAGCCGCCTTACGAGTTTGAGACAAGGCGCCTTCCTTTCGATGTGCTCACCGGAACTGACTCTATACGCCTCGCAATCGAGGCGGGCGCTGCGCCTCAAGAGATTGAGGCTGGCTGGCAGGCCGAGTTGGACGGCTTCCGCCAGTTAAGGAGAGAGTTTCTTCTTTATTAGCCATCAGAGACCATGACGCACACTTTGCAGAACTTTACGGACGCAACTCGCGAACCTATAACTAATCGACCTTTAGTATCTCCATAAACGCTTCCTG
>CAZKNE010000410.1:0-2633 GCA_964554005.1 uncultured bacterium
TCTTAAGTCTGCTATATTACGTTGGTCGAGGGAGGCTCCTTGCGTCGATACGCGAGGGATTATATGTTTTGGGCGTCAACCTCGGGGCAAGTCTGAGCAACGAGCCATGACGTTGCTGAGGGACCGCTCGTAGGCGCTGGCCGAACGGAAAGATCGGTTATATAAAGGAGAGTGGGACGCTCAGGTCAAGCAGTATGAATGATGTATTAGACCCCAATTTGACAGGGCTCTTACGAGGCAGTGTTCAGGGCTAGAGCGAATATCTTTGACCAGGCAACCTCTCGCCTGACAATGCTGATTCTCCTGCTAGGGCCGGTTTTCTTCAGTCTCTGGCCATTCTGGTCGCTCAATTACGGCAAGGAACTCCTGTTCCAGTTCCTCGGCGTCTTGCTCGTGTCTTTTTTTGTGGCGGGCTCAATCACCAGAAACTCGATGCGACTCGATCTGGCTTCTCTGGGGAAGCCCATTAGACTGCCGCTAGTTCTGGTCCTCATAACCCTGGTGCTGGCTGCGGTGCGAGGAGCTGCTCCTGTCGAGGCGAGGAGGACATTCTTCGACGTTGTCTTGGGCATTGCGTTCATGCTTGTGCTGGCCGATTCCTTTAGAAAAGGAACGTTGAGACCGAGGCAAGTTCTGCTCGTAGTCTTGGTTACGGGCGTTATGAACGCGGTGATGGTAATCGCTCAGTCAATGGGGTGGGACCCCATCTTTGTTGTCCCGCTGGAGGATGTGGGACAAGTTGTGGTCTCCGGACGGCGGAAGGTGATGGGCTTTCTGGGCAATCCTGTGTTTGTTTCCGAATACATCTCTGTCTTGGTGCCGTTTGCGTTGGCCTTACTGCTCATCGCTAGATCGAAGATCAAAAAGATGCTCTTAGGACTTGTGCTGGGTCTCTTCGTCTTGGCGGTCTTGCTGACGATGACTAGGGCACCTGCTATCTCAATAGTCGTGGGGTTTGGCGTGTTCCTGGCGCTTCTAATGATCATAACGGGTAGGCGCTCTCGGCTTCGGAAGGAGAAGCTAACCGTTAAAATCGCGTTTCTCGTCGTTGCCCTAATATATGCTCTGATCCTCACGAACTACGCTGATGTCCTAAACCGCTATTCCGAACAGGGCAGCTTGGAAAGAAGGCTCTCGATATGGTCAAACACGAAAGCTATGATCCAGCAATTGCCTATCCTGGGCCACGGCCTAGGTTCCTTCAAGTACCTCTACCTCGACTTTCAGACCCGGGAGAATCTCAAGAAAATGCGCGCCGCACCTCCTCAAGACATTAGAACATCACCACGCGGCGGCCTTGTCCACGCTCACAACGAATACCTACAGATCGCGGCAGAAATCGGCGTCATAGGTTTATTTTCGTTTGTTTTTCTCGTCGTTTCTGTTTTTGGACTGGGGATCGCCACTTTGAGGAGGGCCTTGAGCCAGGGCGTGGACAGCAAGACACGGGACCAGTGTGTGATAGGTGTCGCTGCGTTGACTTCGATAGCGACCATGCTCGTTAATGCGCTGACTGCGTTTCCGTTCCATATCGCCCCTACGGCCACGGTCGGCCTGACGGCCACGGCACTGTTGATGGGGCTTTCAATGAAGATGCGAACCTCGGCTTCACTGTCATCAGAACCAGCGCGGCGCCCGTCGCCCTCTGGCCGGAGCTTGCGAGTTGCCAGGCTCGTGGGAGTCGCTGCGGTTTTTGCGGCCGGGGTCTGGGCCTGCTTGGTGCCAGTGAAGGCCTTTGTCGCAGATTATCAAGGCTACATCGGGGACAGTCTTAGAAAGGCCGGCGCAACCGAGCGAGCTCTTGGCAGATACTTATTTGCTAGCGGTCTGGACCCTGCTGATGGTCGCCTGCTTTACAAGATAGGGCTCTGTCTCTCGACTATGGGCAGGCTTGAGCCCGCGCAGATGGCGTATGAGAAGTCTCGCCTCACCTACAACGTCCCTGTTTTATTGGTGTCGTCTTCGGAGAACACCCTGCGCTTGGGGCATGTGTTTGACGCGATACGCGGTTTTGAGAGAGCTTTTGCATATACCAGAATGCATCGCTACCGCCATCGGATTGCTGATATATACTGCGAGCTCGGTAAAGCGTTTACCCGGCAGGGCCGGCTTGACTTAGCACTGGGATGCCTGGAAGAGGCGCGAAGGCTCGCTAAGACGGTGCACGTTCTGAAGCTGACCGCTGATGTTCAGGAGCAACGCGGGACGCAGGCTGACGCAGCTCGGACGATGACCGAGATACTCAGGATGGACAAATTCGAGATCGAGACCGCGTTCAAACTTGCGGAGCATTATGAGAAGCAGAATGACCTTCTAAAGGCTAGAAAATACCTCGAAATAGTGGCCAAGCTCGATCCTAACTTCAAAGGCGTAAAGGACCGTATCGCCTCGCTATCGCTCGACCTTTCGCAGAGGGCCGACATGCCGGCTCGGGAGCGCTGCAAGGACCTGTATCTGACGGGGAAGTTTTCTCTTGAATGCGGGCAATATGAGCAGGCATCTGAGGTGTTTAAGATGGTGAGCCAGTTAAGCACGAAGATGCCACAGGCTCGCTACTTTCTGGGCAGGTCCCTCGAAAAACGAGGCATGCTTGAGCAAGCCCAGAGGGAGTATCGATACGCATTCTCACAGAA
>CAZKNE010000411.1:0-2633 GCA_964554005.1 uncultured bacterium
AAAGGCGAGCGTATCGGCAGAGAGCTTCGAGAGCAGCTTTGCTTCCTCCTCAGAGACACCCATCGCCGCCACCTCATATCCAAGCGCCCCGTAGTCGAGGGGGAAGAGAGCGACCTCGATGAGCTCCTCCTTCTGATTAGGCTGTGTTGCCGGGGCGGGCGCTGGAACCAGAATGGCCATAAGGACGTGAGCCATGACCGAGACGGCAAGACCGACTGCCATGTAGCGATTATCCGGGGACATCTGCGCTGTCCACAATACCCACAACACAGGCATCAACGGGGACATCCTTGCTGAATGGGACCGCCGCCTCCTTACCAGAGACCCAAAGAACCATCTCCGACGCGCCTGCGCCGGCCGAATCGACCGCCACGATAGGGCCGCCAATCGCCGTTTGGTCGCTTCTTATAGGCTGCAACAGTAGGAGCTTGATACCCCTAAGCCGCTCGTCCTTGCGCGTTGCGACCACCCTGCCGATGATTCTGCCCAGGTTCAAAACTTCTCCCCTTCCAAATAGGCCAGGCCCCAAGTTGCTTGAGATGGAGCCTGATACTAACTATTCTGTTCTCAAGCTTATATCACATCCTAGCCTGGCTGCAAACTGTGGGGCGAACTGTTCCAAGCAGGCAGACATCGCCTTGCCGGGGCATGGGGTTGGCACGAACTAAGGGAGAAAGTGCATGATGGGACATGACAATCACGCCCCAAGATACAACTTCAGGCCGGTTGCCAGCTCTGTCCTGATCGCGATCTCCATTCTCGGACTTGCGCTGCTGCTATACGTCTTGTGGCTGCTGCGCTCGCTCATCGGCATGATGGTATTTGCGTCCCTTGCCGCATACGCACTGAACCCGGTCGTTGGCCGGCTGGAAAGGGCCGGCGTGAACCGGACGCTGGGCATCATTCTAGTAACTGTTTTGATGGTGGGCGCAGCGGCGCTGATGCTCTTCCTCATTGTGCCTGCGCTATTCAGCGAGATAGCGGAGCTCGCCAGCAACATGCCTACATATTTCGCAGAGGCTAAGGTTTGGGCGAGCTCTTGGTGGGAACGATTCTTCGGGGAGAAGTTCCCATCTGACCTCGAATCGTTCTTGAATGCACTGGCGCCTCAGGCCGAGACGCTGAAATCACTTGCCTCGAAAGCCGCAAGACCCGTTGGGACGCTCATCGCAGGGACATTTGGCAGCTTTGTTGCACTGATAGGTTGGCTTATCGGACTGGCGATCACACCGGTAGCAGTGTTCTACATCCTGCGTGATTTTGATAAGATAACCGACTGCGTGTTATCGCTTATTCCTGCAAGACGGAGGGACTTCGTGGTCGGGCTCATCGGCGAGATCAACGCCACACTTGGCAACTTGATACGGGGGCAGCTGCTGGTTGCGCTCGTGCTCTCGGCGCTTTACTGCGCGGGCTTGTGGCTGATAGGTGTGCCATACTGGCCGCTGCTTGGCGTTTTGTCGGGCTTTGCATACATAGTCCCCTATCTATGCCTCGTGATTGGCTTCATCCCATCAGCAATAATAGCGGGCTTTCATTCGCAGCCCTGGTGGCACGAGCCGCTCTTGGTCGTCCTACTATTCGCCAGTGTGCAGGCGCTCGAGGGCTTTGTGATTACCCCCAGAATTGTGGGACGAAAGGTCGGACTGCACCCGCTGCTAATCATCCTGGCGGTTCTGGTCGGCGGCATGCTCGGCGGATTCGTGGGAGTGATTCTCGCCGTGCCGTTGGCTGCCGTGGCTAAAGTTACCTTTCTGCACTTCTTTAGAAAAGCGAGATCGGGGGCGGTCGAGGAGGACAAAGAGATGTCGCCGGGTCAGCAGGACAGTGAACGCCAACCAGGGCCAGGCCCTACGCCCACGATGGCACAGGAAGCATCGAACTCCTTCTCAATGTCCGAGCACAGCGCAGCACAAACGCAGCAGGAAAACCACCAGAAACTACCGGACGGCGTGCCAGACCCCGAACACCAAAAACAACAGAACGAAAGGGGCAAATAGCGCTTGCCCATCACTGTCTCCAAGGTGCTCCCCGGCTCGGCAGCAGATGCGGCTCAAATCCCAACGGCATCGCGAATTACAGACATCAACGGCATCGCGATCAGCGACGAAATCGACTTCATGGTCGCCTCGGCCGACGATCGCCTCGAGATCAGCTACACGGACCCAGCCGGCACGCCGCACACCGCAACGATCGTTCGCACGTTTAGGCAGCCAACCGGCCTTGCTCTTGAGCCGATCAAGCCCAAAATCTGCTGCAACAGGTGCATATTCTGCTTCGTAGATCAGATGCCGACGGGCCTCAGGCCGCCACTTTACGTGAAGGACGACGACTACAGGCTCTCCTTTCTGTTCGGCAACTTCATAACCGCCACTAACATCTCGAGAGCCGACCTAAAAAGGATCGAGCGGCTCGGCATTTCGCCGCATTCTTCCGTCGGCACGGCTCAGTCGGCCTACGGGGCGGCGCTGGTGGCGGATCAATTGCCCGAGGCGCTGCGGCTGTTTTCGCTGCTCGTCCGCGAGCCGAAGTTGCCGGCCGATCAGATGGAGGCCAGCCGTCAAGTCTGCTACCAGGAACTCCGCGGCATGGAGGACAACCTGGCCCAGCGGGTGTTCATCGAGCTTTATCGC
>CAZKNE010000412.1:0-2624 GCA_964554005.1 uncultured bacterium
GCTGCGCCATCCCCGTTGAAACCGACTTATTAGACAGCCTCTTGGGGGCTGAGGCGCCCGTCATCGACGTCGTGTAGGGGTGCCGCTTGCTGCACCCTCCTTGGATTTGCCAAACGGACATAGGGCGGGGCAAGCACCGCCCCTATGCAGGGCGCCTCAGACGGCCAGGATTACAAGGCACGCGGCAGCCTTCCCATTTTTCTTTCGGCCTGACGAGGCGCCCGGGCATAGAAGACAGGGCTAAATCGTCCACTGGTTTAGTCAGCAGGGTTCGTGCCATTCCGCTGACAATATCGCTCACAGGCATCTTGCTCCGCTCTAGGAAGCATATCCGGGCCAACCCACCTGCCCTTAGCATAAGCGGTTCGGTGGAATCTCCGGCCAGAAGTGGATCAGAATCGATCCACCTGCGGCTGTGTTACCCCGGGAGATAGCCTAAATAGAGCTAGTCTAGAGTGGGTCGATTATTGACCCACCGAGCTGTCTCATAGGCCGGGTACCGTAGGTGAGCCACACTCAGCCGTGCCTGGCGTCCCAATGTGCCTATAAAAGGACATCGACGTCGTGTAGGGGTGCTGCTTGCTGCACCCTCCTTGTGGTTTGCCAAACGGACGTAGGGGCGGGGCAAGCACCGCCCCTACGCAGGCAAAACAGGCTTATTGGACTATCTTCTTGCCGCGGCCTTAATCCAGAAGGGCAACGGGCCGGCGGCCCAGGAGCCACCGGCCAGCGTCGCAAGATGGGGCCAGGTCTATTTAGTTATTACTATCGTTTGGAACAGGCAGGCTTTCCACGAATTGCCAAGTAGCTTCCGAGACGTCGCTCAATAGCGTAAAGCCTGGAGCATTGGGGTCCTTGCACACGGCCAGCCAGGCATACTCGCCGTAAGGCAAGATTGCCTCGTCCAAAACAACGTCCAGTATTGGGAAGTTCTCGATTCGCTGGAGCGGCAAGAGAGTGAATGTCAGTCCGGTGAGGTCCATTGTGAACAGGTCTGGATAGACAAAGAACAGCAATTCCGTGGTCGGCATTCTGAGCGCTGTATAGAGCGTTATTTCCAGAGGTTGCACTGTCCTGTTGACCAGTGTCAGGAGAACCTGCATGCGGTCGCCAGGCACGTAGATGACTTTGTCAGGCTGAATAATAAGCTCCGCTGGCCTGCCGGTAACCGTCGGGCCAGGCATGATGAAGTCGACGGGCATGCGTGTCCGTGCCCCGTTCTCATCTGTGGCCAGGAAGTAGTAGCTGTGCAGGCCAACATCGAGGACAGTGCTGAAGTTGTAAGTCCCGTCGTTGGGCACGCCATCTGCCAGTTGTAGCTCATACTCGGTGACGTCAATGACGACTGAGATGGCCGGCTGGGATGACGCCTCGGCGTTTGTGTAGTGGACGGAGTAAATGAAGGGGGT
Organism: uncultured bacterium; assembly: GCA_964554005.1. Taxonomy (GTDB): domain Bacteria; phylum B130-G9; class B130-G9; order B130-G9; family B130-G9; genus B130-G9. Next base: position 1,410 of record CAZKNE010000412.1, read on the forward strand.
TGTTGGGGTGCCAGTGTCCGGTCCGACGGAGCCGTCCGTAAGTGTAGGGAAGCTCGCAGTGGTCAGCTCCGCAAGGCCCACTAGTGACCCGACAACTATCTCGCCGTTTGAGGCCTTCAGAACCGAACTAGTGTTGTCAACCAAAAGCCCGCTGTATTGCGAGGAATACCTGACCGATGTGCTGGTATTGATCGACACAAGCCCGTCAGACGACGCAATCCATACCGTTCCGTCCTCGGCCGGGAATACATCCCTGATCTCGTTCGACGTGAGCATCGTGTTGTGGATGTCATAGGCTCGCCACAGGACGCCGTCAGTGATGCCAACTCCGTTGTCAGTGCCGACCCAGACGTTGTCGTCCGCGCCTCGTGCGAGGCAGAGCACCGTGTTGCTCGGCAGCCCCTGGCTGGCATCGATATGTGTGATCGCACCGTGGTTCCAGATGAACAGACCGTAGTCGTTTGAGCCGATGTAGACGTCGCCGTTCTCCCTAACTGTGATGCAGGAGAACTTGGCAAGCACCATCATCTGGAGTATCTGCCATTCGCCATTGGCGAAATAGCAGACCTGGTCCGGCATCTGCGGCGTCTTCCCGATCGGGCCCATCAAGCCGCTCCCTACCACTGCCCAAGGCGTCCCGTCCGGAGCAACGCACATATCGACTACTGAGCCCGATGCGGGGAAGTTACCAAGAGCGCTCGAGTAGTTCTCGAAATTGGTCCCGTCAAAATGGCTCACGCCTCCGGAGGTGCCGAGCCACAACGTGTTGTCAGTTGCGATGCTGATCGCCGAAACCACGTCCGAGAGCAGACCGCTGTTCTCAATGTTGAACACCGTAAAGCTGTCGCCGTCCTTGGCAACGAGTCCACCACCCATCGTCCCCAGCCAAACGACCCCATCAGCATCCTCGGCGATGCGCTGAACCAGGCCCTTCAGTTCAGGATAGTTATTGTGGTTGTAGCTAGTCCAAACATCATTCTTGAACGCAGCAGACCCGGCAAATGTCCCAACCCAGAGCGCCCCGTCCGGCGCGATGTCCAGCGCCGTGACGTTGTTAGCTGGGATACCAGAGTTACTCGTGTCCCAAACAACCCACTCGGAGCCGTCATAAACAAAAACGCCATTCGGACAGCCAGCGTAAATTGTCCCATCGGGCGCGGCCGCGATCGCCTCTACTGTGTTGGTGGTCATCGGAGTGTTGCTGCTATCGAATAT
>CAZKNE010000413.1:0-2612 GCA_964554005.1 uncultured bacterium
GGACACGTGACTCTGGATCACGGAACCGGGGTTCGAATCCCTGCTTCCCAGCCAACTGTTTGGTGTGGCCCCTTAGTCTAGTGGTAAGGACGAGTGGTTCTCAGCCATTAAACAGGGGTTCGATTCCCCTAGGGGCCGCCATTGGCTCTCGGCGTTGGCGTATTCTGCCCTGTGCGTAACGGTAAACAGGATATTATTGAACGTATTAAAACTACAGCCCGCACCAACTGCCGAGGAACCACGAAAGGCGGAGGCATCTATCTGTTGAGAGCTTCAATCGCCCTTGAACCAAAAAAATCGCTCGGCCAGGTCTTCCTCAGCGACCGGAACCTCCTCGAGAAAGTCGCCGAACTCGCCGAAGCTCGCGACGAGGTCGTGGTCGAGATCGGGGCTGGCGACGGCCGTCTCACCGAGCTGCTGGCTCGTGATGCGAGGCTCGTTTACGCGGTCGAGATGGACCGAGGTCTATTTGAGCGACTCAAGGAGCGTTTCGAGGGCAGTCCTACTGTCATCCCGCTCTGCAGGAACGCCAAAGCACTCGATCTGTCAGACGATGTGTTTGCGCCTGCTTGGGGCAAGAAGGTGAAAGTTGTCGGCAATCTTCCCTACTGCTCGTTCGTCAGGATTCTGCTTACTTTGATGAATCAGATGGAGCGGATCGAAGAGATTCGCATAATGGCTCAGAGGGAGATTGCCGAACGGCTAACGGCGGTCCCGAACACGTCGCAATATGGCCGACTGAGCGTTACGGTGCAGGCTAGGGCGCGCGTGCGCTGGCTGCTTACGCTCCCTCCACAGGCGTTCTGGCCCAGGCCCAAGGTTCATTCGGTCATCCTCGCCATAACGCCCAAACAGCCACCATTTGCATCTAAAGAGCTGCTGGATACGTTCGACGTGTTCGTGACCGCTGCATTTGCGCACAGGCGAAAGACGCTACTCAATTCACTGATGCAAAGCACGGCCTGGCGAGGCCACAAAGAGCCCACCGAACGGCTATTAGCCGAGCTCGGGTTTCTGGCAACATGCAGGGCCCAGGAGGTTCCTGTCCGCGACTACGTCAATCTTGTGAACAGATTAACGCAAGTCGAGCGTGAGTGAGTTGAACGTGCCGCAGATGAAACACCAAGCATCAGCCAGTTCCGTCGCGCTGCTATTCTCTGGTGGGCTGGATTCCACGCTGGCGGCAACGGTCTTGGCAAAAAGTTACGATACTGTCCATCTAGTCTCGGTCTCGAGGGGATACGGCCACACAAAGATCGAGAGGACCGCTACGCGGTTCGAGGAGCTGAAAAGCCATGTAGATGGGGCAGAGTTCACCCACACTATCCTCTCAGGCAAGGAGCTTTTCAGGACAACTGTCCTGCGCACTCTTGCCCGGGACATCGTCAGGTTCAGGGGCTTGTTCGTGATTTGCGTCGGCTGCAAGCTCGTGATGCACACAATCGGCACGATCTACTGCCTCGAGCACGGGATACCCAACATCGCCGATGGCGCCTCGGGCGCGACAGAGTGGATGTCGGACCAGGCAGCCGTAACACTCGAAGGGTATAGACAGTTGCACGAGACCTTTGCTATCCGCTATTCTAATCCCGTCGTGCAGATCAAGGACAGAGAAAATGCACGCGAGGCGCTCAGGCGGCTTGGCATCAGGACGGGCCGGAAGGTCGCGGGCCGGGACTTGGGCACGCAGCCGGTCTGTTACTATGGGGACGCTTTGACGTTTCTCCGGGAATCTCTCTTTAAGGTCTCGTTGCCTGTTTCCGATAAGGCAATTGGTGAGTACATAGCGCTAAAGATGCCGATGTTGATAAGGCACGTTCACCGGCATTTTGAGCTGGTGGGCCAGAACGTAACAGATAGAATAAAACTGCTATCAGAGCTACAGGACGTTTAAGGACGTAGCAGCTGCGATATGGACTGTTGAGGTACAATGAGCCACTTAAACAGAGCAACCATGCTTTTTAGGTGTGATCACTGCGGCGTAGAGTTCCAAGCCGACCCCCGTAAAATCCCTAATCCCAAAGTGAAGTTCAAGTGCAGCAAGTGCAAGGTAGGCCAGCTGGTGCTGGTGTCCGATGCAGATGCTTCTGGCAAGGAGACGCCGGCTGCCGGGCCGGTAACCTCTCGTTCGGCCATCAAATCCGCTGTCAAGACGACCTCGCCATCCAGCCCCCCACAGGCAAAAAAAATGCTAACGCAGGTCAAGGACCTGCCCAGCCTACCGTTCGTCGCAACGAAGGTGATGCAGCTCACAACCTCGCCCAACACAACAATGAGTCAGATGGAGCAGGTCATCCTGAAGGACTCGGCGCTTGCCTCCAAGGTTCTCAAGTACTCGAACTCTGCCCTGTATGGTCGGTCCGGCCAGATAACGAGCATGACCGACGCCCTCGTGCTTCTCGGCTTCTCGACTGTCAAAACGATTGTCATCGCCTCGTCCGTCAAGAGCATGCACTCCTCCGCTGGCCGTGGATACTCCGCCGCCGGCAAGACGCTGTGGGCACATTCGGTCGAGACCGGCATAGCGGCGCGGCTCTTGGCCAAACAGAAGAGAAAAGACCTGGTGGAAGAGGCCTTCATTGTGGGCCTGCTGCACGACATCGGCAAGAACG
>CAZKNE010000414.1:0-2612 GCA_964554005.1 uncultured bacterium
AGAGGGCGTCGATCTGCTCGGAGACCTTCATTGAGCCTATCTCGGCCGCTATGCCGGAGGCAACCCTTCCCGCGACGATGAGCGCCACCAAGATCGGCCCAAGTTCGCGGGTGAGCGCCACTGCCAGGACCTTTGCCACGTATGGCTTCGCGCCGAACCTGACGAACGCCGAGCCTGTCTGGAGGCAAAGAACCATACCCGTAAACAACGAGGTGAGGCTCACAATCGTGAGAGACTTCAGCCCCACGCTCTCCATCTGCTCGACGATCGGGCCTATCTCGAACGGAGGCTTGAACAACGACGCGAGCGCCCTGCCGACGAGGATCGCGCTCGCACCAGCGTATCTGACGGTCGTAATTATTCGAGCGTCGAGCGACTCAACTGTTGACGAAGCCAATCTTCACTTGCCTCTTACACCCTTGCCCTAGTTTGGTAGATCACAAATGTCCGCAAAGGACCTTGCTGGCTTTTTGCTTGCCGCAAGGAATCCCGTACGGGACCGACAATTGCTCTGGGGCCAAGATCACCCGACTGCCCTGTCTAGCGATTTCTTGATCCGATCGATAGGCACCACCCCGATAATCGAATCGACCTTCTTACCGCCCTTGAAAATCATCAATGTCGGTATCGCGCGGATGCCGTAATTGGCCGACGTGTTCGGGCACTCATCGACATTTATCTGGCCGAACTTAGCCTTGCCATCGTATTCTACGGCCAGCTTCTCAACCAAAGGGGCGATCATAAAGCAAGGGGCGCACCATTCCGCCCAGAAATCGACTAACACCGGCACATCGGATTGGAGAACGTCCGCATCGAAATTCGCATCAGTAAAGGCTGGTAAGTTTGACATCTTGCTCCTCTGCTCAAAACTACATTACACTCAAACAATTATGCCCTCAAGGGGATTTGAACCCCTGCCGCCGCCGTGAAAGGGCGGTGTCCTGTCCTGACTAGACGATGAGGGCAGACATCAGTATCTTGTCAAACAGACAGTAGTGGCACTTGGTGCCCAAGTCAACTTGACGACGGTGCGAGCGCGTCACGTGCGCTAGGCCGCGGAACGTTTTTGGGGGCAGTTTGGTCTTCTCTCTAACTCCGCGCAACCTCACCGGCGAACGGAAACTGAGTCTCGCGGTCAGGCCTTCTGCGCCATAAAGTCGCCCATCACTAGGTAGTCAATTTGCGTGTTGAGAAAGCACGCAATAGCGTCCTGGGGGGTGCAGACAATCGGCTCGCCACGAACGTTGAACGAGGTGTTCAGGACAACTGGCACCCCGGTTATCTTCTCGAACTCGTCAATCAGCTTGTAGTAACGGGGATTGACCTCTTGGGAAACGGTCTGAACGCGACCTGTTCCGTCCACGTGGGCGGTTGCGGGGATAACGTCGAGCTTTTCGGGCCGAATCCGATAGACCTTGAGCATGTAAGGAGCGGGGTCATCCGACTCAAAGAACTCTCCCAATCTCTCCTCCTTAATCGAAGGAGCAAACGGACGGAACGGCTCGCGGTGTTTGACGCGACTGTTCAGGATATCCTTCATCTCTGCCTTTCTGGGGTCGGCAACGATTGACCTGTTCCCGAGCGCCCTCGGCCCGAACTCCATGCGTCCCTGGAACCAGCCGACGGTCTTCCCGTCAGCGATAAGCCTCGCCGTGTCTCGCTCGACGGCCTTAGACCGTGTGTATCTGAGCCCGGAGTGTCCAAGCACGAGCTCGATCTCCTCGTTTGTAAACGAGGGGCCGCCATAGGCGTGGTTCAAGGGCACTCTTTGGGGCCGCTTCGCATACTTATGGTAGAGGAACATGGCAGACCCGAGCGAGGAGCCAGCATCGTTGGCCGCAGGCTGAATGAAAACTCTCTTAAAGGGCGTGTTCTCCAATATCTTGCCGTTGGCGACGCTGTTCAAGACCATCCCACCGGCGAGACAGAGGTTCGGGCACCTTGTCCGCTCATACAGAACGTTAAGCATCCTGAAATAGTGCTTCTCAAGCGACCTCTGGAGGCTCGCAGCAACGTCCATATAGACCTGCCGTATCTCGCTCTCGGGCTTGCGCACTGGCGCCGTCTCCTTTATGAACTTGTCGGAAACAGTCTTGAGCAGTCCATAACGCTGGTAACCGATGTAGCTGAAATCAAAGTTATACTGACCATTATTAGTCGGTCGAACGATCTTGTCGAACAGCCCCTCGAATCTCGGCTCACCGAATGAGGCTAGCGCCATGACCTTGCCCTCCCCGTTGCAGATCCTGAACCCAAGATACTCCGTAACTGCGCCGTAGAGCTGGCCGAGCGAGACCGGGAACTTGACCGTCTCGAGCTTCTCGATCGTGCCGCCTTTGCCGTATGCCATGAGCGTACTATCGCGCTCTGCGTAGCCGTCCGCAACGAATATCGCCGCCTCGTCAAACGGTGAGACAAGGTAGCAGCTTGCGGCGTGTGCGATGTGGTGATCGACGAAATGGAACTTGGGTCTGGCGTCGCCGCTGTTACCGCCGAATTGCCTAAATAAAAGGCTTGGGGCCTGCACCATCGACGCGATGCGCCTAACGAAGGGATTTATCGCCGCGCCCTTCTTGAACAGCGAGAACGAGAACGGAAGGAAGCGGACGAAC